>JAACFL010000237.1 GCA_009937385.1 Gammaproteobacteria bacterium
CTACGGGGTCGAGGCGAGCCTGGAGTGGCGACCCAGCACCCGCTCGCGGATCATCTCCTCTTATAGCATTTCAGAAACCCGCAACTTGGAGGTCGGGAACCCGTCGCTCCTCGACCGCGACTTCACCAACAGACCGGGCAACTGGCTGGACAAGGTGGTGAGCGACTTCGAGTATTCGGTGCCTAGCCACATCTTCAGCGCACTGGCGATTTTCAGCCCGGACCAGAAACTCACCTTCAGCGCCGCTGCCTATCACGTCAGCCGGACCGACTTTCTAGAGCGCGGTGACACCAACATCCCCGCCTATACCCGCTACGATTTTCGCGCCGCGCGCCGCTTCCGGCTCGATGCAACATGGCAGGCCGAGCTCTACCTCGTTCTTCAGAATGCTGGCCATGACTACGAGGACTTCGAGCATAAGAACATCTACGAGACCCGCGCCTTCGCCGGCATCAAGATCTACCAGTAAGCGCTTGGCGTAAGCACGCCCCGGCCCCATTCCCTACCTGCCTACTCGGTTGTTTGCGGTTGCACAAAAATCGTAAACTACGCATCGAGAGGGGGGGGTAATTCCTTGTGATTCAGACGACGCACCGGTCGGCAACCCGACCGCGCGCAGGAACCCATGCGCGCATAAGCAAAGCCATGCTGCTCTGCGGCATGCTGGCCTCCAGCATCTCCCACGCCGAACACCACAACCCCTTCGGCAGCACCGAGAGCCTCTACCTCGGCGAGATCCCGGTGGTGCTCTCGGGCACCCGCCTCGCACAACCTCTGAACGAGTCGCCGGTCGCGATCACGGTCATCGATCGCGAGATGATCACAGCCTCCGGTGCCCGCGAGATTCCCGACCTGTTTCGCCTAGTGCCGGGCATGCTGGTCGGTTCGCACAAGGGCCACGACCGCGACGTCGGCTACCTCGGCCTGCTCGATGCCTTCTCGCGGCGCATGCAGGTGCTGATCGACGGGCGCACCGCCTACGACGACATCGAGCGCATCGAGGTGATCCGCGGCCCCAATGCCGCCTCGTTTGGCACCAACGCCTTCCTCGGCACCATCATCATCACCACCCGCCACCAGTTCGACCCGGGTCGCGCACACGCCACCCTGCGCACCGGCTCGGACGAGGTGCTCGACGTGCACGCCGGCTTCGGCGACGACACCACGCCCTGGATCTACCACTTCACCCTCGGCCACCGTGAGGACGACGGCTTTGACACCTTGCACGACGGCAAGCGGGTCAACTTCCTGAGTGGCGAGTTGGCACGCAACCTCGATACCGAGACCCGCCTGGAACTCAAGGCCGGCTACAGTTCCGGCGACCTCGAGGTCGAGGACTCCGTAGGACAGCGCACGGTCGATACCGAGGACGGCTACCTGATGGGCCGATGGCAGCGCGACTGGAACGTCGACAGCGGCCTGACCTTGACCGCCTACCACCAGTGGACCAGCTGGTACGAGAGCGATCGTTTCACCGAGTTTCTCGGTCCGTTCCTGCTGGCAACTGACGTCGTCCGTGACATCGACACTTCACGCAGTGACCTCAACCTCGAGCACCGCTTCCGCCTGGCGCCCGACTGGCGCGGCGTCTGGGGTGGCGAGGCGCGCTTCGACAGCGCCTCCAGCGCCTTCGACCTCGGCACCACGTCCGACCTCCAAAGCGACCTCTACCGTCTGTTCGGCCACCTGGAATGGCAGGTGGCCGACATGGCCCAGGCGAGCCTCGGCCTGATGTGGGAGGAGAGCGACCTGATGGACGCCGAGCTGTCGCCACGCGCCGGGCTGGTGATCCATCCGGCCGCCGGCCACACGCTGCGTCTGTCGGCCTCCCACGCCACCCGTTCGCCGGTCATCTTCGAGGCCTACTCGGACCAGGGGGTGACGCTGGACATCCTCTCGCCGCCACCACAGGCCGGCTGCGACGCCGCCTACGCCGCTCTGCTGGGTGGCGCGGCGACGTTCCCGGCGCCGTGCCAGGTGAGGTCGTTGCTCAACTGGACCCGCACCCCGCTCGAGCCCGAGCAGATCACCTCCTACGAGCTCGGCTATCGCTACGGCGCCGGCTTCGGCCACCTGCCAGGCAACGTCTCGGCCGACCTCAAGCTGTTCCGCAAGGAGATCGACGACGTCACGATCGGGACATTCACCTCGGCACCCTTGAGTTCGAATGGCCTGGCGAACGTCAGCGGCAGCGCGATTGACTACTTCAACGCCGCCGAGGTGACGGTCGACGGGATCGAGGGCAGCATCGAGTGGCGGCTGGAGCCCGGCACGCGGCTGATCGGCGGCTTCTCGCTGGTCAATGCCGACGCGCAGAACAAGCTGCCCGGCATCGTCGACGACAACGAGATCGGCAAGATCGCCGACAGCTTCCCCGACTACACCCTGATGGCGATGCTGATCCACCGCTTCGACGGCGGCCTGACGACCAGCCTGACCGGCCATTACGTCGACGAGGTCGAATATCTCGGCGACGGCGAGTTCGTCAAGGCCCAGACCCGCATCGACGCACGGGTCGGCTACGACCTGCGCGTCGACCGCAGCCGCGTGCGCCTGGCCTTCACGCTGCAGAACCTCGGCAACGAATACACAGACTTCGACAATGACAATGTGCTCGACACCCGGGTGCTGCTGTCGTTGCAGGTCGAGCACCCCTGACCCGATAGATCGTCCGAGAATGCAGGGCGATGCCGAATCGCCCCGCATGAGTGACGTTCAGATCAGACCCGTGAGTCGGCGCACCCTTCCCGCCCAACGTGTGTCGCGGTAGCGTGTACGCCTCCATCGCAAGGTCGAGCTTTTCCGTGCCACACGCCATCGTCCGCAGTCTCTGTCTGTTCACCGACCGCCTCGATGCCCACGAGGGTGAGCGCCTCGACCGGCTTGCGCTTCGAATCGAGGAGGCCGGATTCACGTTGCAGACCCGTCGGGTTTGCGTCGCAGGCCACGGCGCGGCCGAGGTCGAGGCGTGCTACGGAGACGGCCGCCGATTCCTGAGCATCGGCCAACTCGATCGCACCGGCCTCGCGCGGGAGTTCGACGCCCTGCTGGAGACCAACAACGTCGCCTGCAACCTCGCGCCCCCGGACGCGGTCACCGCCGACGACGCCGCCTGGCTGTTCCGGCTGATGGAGGCGCAGCCCGAGCAGACCTTCGGTTTCGCCTACACCTTCGCGAACGCTCCAGGCAGCCCGTTCTTCCCCTCGGCCAGCTGGGCCGGCAACGGCTTCGCGCTCGGGTTGCAGCCGACCGATCTGGCCGTCGGCTGCGACACGCCCGAGGCATGGCTGGTGCGGCTGCGCGACAGCTGGCTCGAGCTGCAGGCGCTGTTCGCCAACGAGCCCGGCTTCCTCGGCATCGACGGCTCCATCGCGCCGCTGTGGGACAACCCCGGCAGCCTGGTCGGGCATGTGCGTCGCTGGGCAGGTTCGTTCGAACGGGCAATCACCAGCGACATGTTCCTGCGCATCACCGGCTTCCTGCGTACCGCCAATCCCTGCCCGGTCGGACTCAACGGCCTGATGCTGCCGTGTCTCGAGGACCGCCAGCTCGCCGGCGTCTACGAACAGGGCCGTTTCACGGTCGAGCGCAACCTGTTCCTGGCGATGCACTGCGGTCTCGGCATCGACACCTACCCGGTGGGAATCGACGAGACGCCGGAGCGCGTGCTCGAGATTTTGCGCCTGGTGCAGGGCCTCACCGAACGCCACGCCAAGCCGCTGTCGGTGCGCCTGGTCTCCGATGGCCGCGCACGCATCGGCGAGCGCACCGGCTTCGGCAACCGCTATTTGCATGACGTGGTGGTCAGGTCGTTGTAGCCACCCGCCCGGCACGGACGATCACTCCACCACCCGCTCACGAGCACAATCAGACCCCGCGTCGGGCTGAAGCCCGACCCACATAACATCCTCCCGCGATGGAGACAGGGACGTTGTGGGTCGGACTTCAGTCCGACATGGGCAGTGCAGGCCTTTTGTATGTGTCCTGCAGCCAATCCGCCCGCTTCGCCGCGACACCGAACTCCGCTACAGTCGAAGGCCCCGATCCGCAGGAGCGAGCCATGGCCCAGGTCTTCGCCATCTCCGGCGTCACTCCCGTCATCGACCCGAGCGCCTTCGTGCACCCGACCGCGGTGCTGATCGGCGACGCCATCGTCGGACCGGGCTGCTACGTCGGTCCTGGCGCGGTGCTGCGCGGCGACTTCGGGCGCATCGCCATGGGCCCGGGCAGCAACGTGCAGGACAACTGCATCCTGCACAGCTACCCGTCCGGCGACTGCATCGTTGAAGAGGACGGCCATGTCGGTCACGGCGCGATCCTGCACGGCTGCACGGTCGGCCGCAACGCGCTCGTTGGCATGCA
>JAACFL010000238.1 GCA_009937385.1 Gammaproteobacteria bacterium
GTCCTCGCCCTCGTCGTATGCGAGGATCTCGAGCCGCGCGGCGTCGGCGCCTCCAGCCACGACCAGCTCGGCGCCAGCGCGGCGCAGCGCCGGGGCGAGCTGGCGCTCGACCTCGGGTGACAGCGCGGGGCCGCCAAGCTGCAGTCGCGCCAGTGCCGCGGGCCAGGCGACCGTGGCCTCGCCGGTGCCGCGCAGCTGGAAGCCACAGGCCGTGAGCAGCAGCGCCAGGGCCAGCAGGAGGAATCTTTGGGCGACGTGCTCAGGCTGCATCGGTGACGACCAGGTTGACCAGCCGACCGGGCACGACGATCACCTTGCGCACGGTCTTGCCAGCGGTGAAGCGCTGCACGTTGGCGTCGCCACGCGCGGCGGCCTCGATCGCCTCGCGGTCGCTGTCGGCCGGCACGCGGATCTGGCCGCGCAGCTTGCCGTTGACCTGCACGACGAGCTCGACCTCGTCGCGCTCGAGCGCACCCTCGTCGACCTCGGGCAGCCCGGCATCGAGGATCTCGTCGCCATAGCCGAGCTCGCGCCAGAGGTGGTGCGCAAGATGGGGTGCCACCGGCGCGAGCAGGCGCAGCAGGATGCCAAGCCCTTCGCGTGCCAGCCGCGGCGACCCGCCGTCGCCGGTCACCTCGACGCCCCCGAGCAGGTTGAGCAGCTTCATGCACGCCGAGACCACGGTGTTGAACTGGTAGCGCGCGTAGTCGTTGCGTGCCTGCTGCAGCACGACGTGCAGTTCGTGACGCAGCGACCGGCTGACGTCGTCGTCGGCCACCGCGGTGTCCCCGGCGGCGTTCAGCGCAACGACCGGCGCGCGCCAGGCGACGGCAAGTGCCCACAGCCGCTTGAGGAAGCGCGACGCCCCCTCGACGCCGCTGTCGGACCACTCGAGCGACTGCTCGGGCGGGGCCGCGAACATCGTGAACACGCGCACCGTGTCGGCACCGTAGCGCTCGACCAGCGCCTGCGGGTCGACGCCGTTGTTCTTCGACTTCGACATCTTCTCGATGCCGCCGACGACCACCGGCTGACCGTCCTCGCGGGCCACTGCGCCGGTGATCTTGCCCTTGTCGTCGCGCTGCACGTCGACGTCGGCCGGGTTGAAGAAGGTCTTCTTGCCCGCGTCGTCGCGGTAGTAGGTCTCGGCGACGACCATGCCCTGGGTCAGCAGGTTGGTGAACGGCTCGGCGCACTGCACCAGTCCCGCGTCGCGCATCACCCGGGTCCAGAAGCGCGAGTAGAGCAGGTGCAGGATGGCGTGCTCGATGCCGCCGATGTACTGGTCGACCGGCATCCAGTAGTCGACCCGCGCGTCGGTCATCGCGTCCGCGTTGTCGCGGCAGCAGTAGCGCGCGTAGTACCACGACGAGTCGACGAAGGTGTCCATGGTGTCGGTCTCGCGCCGCGCCGGGGCGCCACACGACGGACAGCTGGTGTTGATGAAGTCCTCGCGTCTGTTGAGCGGGTTGCCGTGCCCGTCCGGCACGCAGTCGTCGGGCAGCACCACCGGGAGCTGGTCGTCGGGCACCGGCACGTCGCCGCAGGTCTCGCAGTGGACGATCGGGATCGGGCAGCCCCAGTAGCGCTGGCGCGATACGCCCCAGTCACGCAGGCGGTACTGGACGCGCTTCTCACCCAGGTCCTGCGCGGCAAGGTCTGCGGCGATGGCGTCGACCGCCTCCAGGTAGCCCAGGCCATCGTACCTGCCGGAGTTGATGCAGACGCCGCGCTCCTTGTCGGCGTACCACGCCTGCCACTCGGTGTCGGAAAAGTTCTCGCCCGGCACGTCGATGACCTGCCTGATCGGCAGGTCGTACTTCAGCGCGAACTCGAAATCGCGCTCGTCGTGCGCCGGGACCGCCATCACCGCGCCGTCGCCGTAGCCCATCAGAACGTAGTTGCCGACCCAGACATCGACCGGCTCGCCTGTGAGCGGGTGGGTCACCTGCAGCCCGGTCGGCATGCCCTTCTTGTCGATGGTCGCGATGTCGGCCTCGGCCACGCCGCCCCGCTTGCACTCGTCGATGAACGCGGCGAGCTCTGGGTTATCGCGCGCGGCGTGCTCGGCCAGCGGGTGCTCGGCGGCGACCGCGCAGAAGGTGACGCCCATGATGGTGTCGGCGCGGGTGGTGAAGACCCACAGCTGGCCCGCCTCACCATCGAGTTCGTAGGGGAACGCGAAGCGCACGCCATGGCTCTTGCCGATCCAGTTGGCCTGCATGGTCTTGACCTGGGGCGGCCAGCCGTCGAGGCCGTCGAGCGCTTCGAGCAGCTCGTCGGCATAGCGCGTGATCGCCAGGTAGTACATCGGGATCTCGCGTTTCTCGACCAATGCGCCGGTGCGCCAGCCGCGACCGTCGATCACCTGCTCGTTGGCGAGCACGGTCTGGTCGATCGGATCCCAATTGACCACGCCCGACTTCTTGTAGGCGACGCCGCTCTCGAGCATGCGCAGGAACAGCCACTGGTTCCAGCGGTAGTACTCGGGGTGGCAGGTGGCCAGCTCACGCGACCAGTCGAGCGCAAAACCGAGCGCCTGCAGCTGCCCCTTCATGTAGGCGATGTTGTCGTGGGTCCACTGCGCCGGCGGCACGTTGTTGGCCATCGCCGCGTTCTCGGCCGGCAGGCCGAAGGCATCCCAGCCCATCGGCTGCAGGACGTTGCGCCCGCGCATGCGCTCGAAGCGGGTGATGACGTCACCGATGGTGTAGTTGCGGACGTGGCCCATGTGCAACCGCCCGCTGGGGTACGGGAACATCGACAGGCAGTAGAACTTCTCCCGCGCGGGGTCGTCGGCGGCCTGGAAGGTGCCGTGCGCTACCCAGTGGGCCTGGGCGTCGCGCTCAACCTGCGCGGGGGTGTACTGGTCTTCCATCGGGGGGAATGCGTGCCTGCCGCAGCAAAAAAGTGAGGATACCGTAGCCCCGTTTGCAGCCACAACAAGACTTCGTGCGCGCCGCATGCGGAACGCGCTGGCTATACTCGGGGTGAGATTCCAGCGCAGGAGCAAAGCTCATGGCACCGGGCCAGCAACCCTTCGGCAGTGACCGCCTGGTCGAGGCCTACAACCGGATGCTCGAGCGCATCCACGACACCGTCAAGCACACCGGGGAAGAGACGCTCCCGGTGCTGCAGAAGCAGATAGACAATGCCCGCGAAACCGCCGTCGAACTCGGCGAGCTGACCCGCGAGGAGGCCGAGAAGATCGGCGACTACCTGCGGCGCGACACCGAGGAGGTGGCACGCTACCTCGACGAGACCCGCCAGGACTTCCACGACTGGTTCCGCTTCGACCTCAAGCTGGTCGAGCAGCGCTTCATGCAGATGTTCGAGCTGATGGTCGACCAGACGCGCACCGAGCTGCAGCGGCTGTCGGACCGTGCGCAGGGCATCGAGGAGTGGCACACCGGCGAGATCGCCGCACCGGGTGCGCTGTTCTGCACCAGCTGCGGCAAGGAGATGCACATGCACAAGTCCGGCCGCGTGCCCCCGTG
>JAACFL010000239.1 GCA_009937385.1 Gammaproteobacteria bacterium
TCGAGCAGTTGCAGGAGCGTTTCGGTGGCGCCGTGGTCCTCAAGGGTGCCGGTTCGCTGGTGGCCGACGGCGTGGATTCGCCGGCTCTGTGCAGAGAAGGCAATCCCGGCATGGCAGTGGGCGGTTTCGGTGACCTGTTGACCGGCATCGTCGCGGCGCTGCGTGCCCAGGGCCTGAACGCCGGGCAGGCGGCACGTGCCGGCGTGCTGCTGCATGCCCGGGGGGCAGATATCGCGGCGGCCGATGGCGAGCGCGGTCTGCTGCCATCCGACGTCCTCGGGCCGCTGCGCCGCCTGGTCAATCCGGAATGAAGGAACGCCGGGTGGATCTGGCCGACGAAGCGGCCACCCGCGCGCTCGGGGCGGCATTGGCCGCGACGCTCGAGGACGGTGGCGTGGTGCTGCTGCACGGCGATCTTGGGGCCGGCAAGACCACGCTGGCGCGCGGTTTCCTGCGTGGTCTCGGCTACACCGGCGCGGTGCGCAGCCCCACCTACACGCTGCTCGAGCCCTACACGGTGGCCGTCGGCACGGTCTATCACCTCGACCTCTACCGCCTCGCCGACCCCGAGGAGCTCGATTACCTGGGCCTGCGCGATCTCGATGAGCCGGGGGCCATCTTCCTGGTCGAGTGGCCTGAACGCGGGCGTGGCGCGCTGCCGCCCGCCGACCTCGAGGCGCATCTCGAGCATGCCGGTGACGGACGTCGCGCACGGCTGGAGGCCCTCGGCCCGCGTGGCGAGGCGTGGCTGGAGCGGCTCGAGGCACTCCGGCCAGATGACCGGATGATTTCAAATCGGCATCAATAAGCGCCTCTATCCAGCGGATAAATAAGAATAAAATAGTTGCAAAATGCATCGTGATGGTGTATCCATAAGCCTAGGAATACCGCGAGAACAAACCGTGCCGCGCATCCTCTTTCTGGTTTGTTGTCTGCTCGCCGGCCCCGCGTTGGCGGGCCAGGCGCGCGTCGACGGCATCCGCATCTGGGCCGCGCCCGACAACACCCGCCTGGTGTTCGACGTCAGCGAGCCGGTCGCGCACAGCCTGCTGATCCTGAAGAACCCCCACCGCGTCGTGGTCGACATCGATGCGGCGAAGCTGATCCCCGACCCGACCCAGCCCGGCAAGGACGACGGCCTGCTGCAGCGGGTACGCGCCGCGGCACGCAACGGCGACGACCTGCGCGTGGTGCTGGACCTCAATCGCCAGGTGCGCCCCAAGAGCTTCCTGCTGCGCCCCAACGAGCAGTACGGCCATCGCCTGGTGATCGACCTGCACGACGCCGAGCAGAGTCCGGCACGCAAGGTCACCGCGTCGAGCGTCCAGATCCACAGCGGTCCGCGCGACGTCGTCATCGCCATCGACGCCGGACACGGGGGCGAGGATCCGGGCGCGATCGGCAAGCGCGGCACTCGCGAGAAAAACATCACGCTGGCGCTCGCGCGGCGCCTGGCCGCGCGGATCGATCGCGAGCCGGGCATGCGCGCGGTGCTGATCCGCGACGGCGACTACTACATCAGCCTGCGCAAGCGCATCCGCAAGGCACGCGAGGCGCGGGCCGACCTGTTCATCTCCATCCATGCCGACGCGTTCACCAAGCGCTCGGTCAAGGGCTCGTCGGTGTTCGTGCTCTCGCAGCGCGGCGCGAGCTCCGAGATGGCGCGCCTGATCGCCAAGCGCGAGAACGAAGCCGACCTGATCGGCGGCGTCAGCCTGGACGACAAGGACGACCTGCTCGCGCGGGTGCTGATCGACCTGCAGCAGTCGGTCACCTACGAGGGCAGCGTGCGCTTCGCGCGCGAATCGCTGCGCGAGCTCGGCCGGATCAACACGCTGCACAAGAAGCACGTCGAGAAGGCCGGCTTCGCGGTACTCAAGGCGCCGGACATCCCCTCGGTGCTGGTCGAGACGGCGTTCATCAGCAACCCGCAGGAGGAGCGGCGCCTTAACGACACCGCCTTCCAGGAGCGGCTGACGGCGGCGCTGATGAAGGGCATCCTGCGCTACTTCGACCAGGTCGCGCCGGTCAACACCCGCTTCGCTCAGCGTCGCCACGTGATTCGCCGCGGCGACACCCTCTCCGAGATCGCCACGACCTACAACGTGCCGGTCGACAACCTGCGCGTCGCCAACAACCTCCGCACCGACACCATCCGCATCGGGCAGGTGCTGCGCATCCCCTGAGGCCGTGGGGGTCAGGGTAGTCTTACTCTGACCCCTTCAGATGAGTCGGTTGGGGGTCAGAGTAAGCCTACTCTGACCCCTTCTATATAATGCCGCGATGCCGATCCGTGTCCTGCCCGACCAGCTGGTCAACCAGATCGCCGCCGGCGAGGTGGTGGAACGTCCCGCCTCGGTCGCCAAGGAGCTGATCGAGAACAGCCTCGACGCCGGCGCCACGCGCATCGACATCGAGGCCGAGGAGGGGGGTGCCGCGCTGCTGCGCATCCGTGACGACGGACGCGGCATCCCGCACGAGGAGCTGGCCCTGGCCCTCGACCGTCACGCCACCAGCAAGATCGGCCGCCTCGAGGACCTCGACGGCATCGCCAGCCTCGGTTTCCGCGGCGAGGCGCTGCCGAGCATCGCCTCGGTGTCACGGCTGGCGCTGGTCTCGCGCACCGCCGACGCCGAGCACGCCTGGCGTCTCGAGGTTGACGGGGGCGACGTCGTCTCCGGGCCGGCCCCGGACGCCCACCCGCCGGGCACCACGGTCGAGGTGCGCGACCTGTTCTTCAACACCCCGGCACGGCGCCGTTTTCTGCGCAGCACGCGCAGCGAGCTGGCCCAGCTCGACCAGCTGGTGCGACGGCTGGCGCTGAGCCGGTTCGACGTCGCCATCTCGTTCCGCCACGGCGGCCGCGAACGGCTCGCGCTGCCGGCCGCGCCCGACCGCGAGGCGCGTGAGCGGCGTCTGGCCAAGCTGCTCGGTGAGGAGTTCGTCACCCACGCGCTGCACCTCGATCTCGAGGCCGGGTCGCTGCGCCTCAAGGGCTGGGTCGCGCAGCCGGCGTTCTCGCGCAGCCGTGCCGACGTGCAGTACTTCTACGTCAACGGCCGCATGCTGCGCGACAAGCTGCTCGGCCACGCGGTGCGGCGCGGCTACGACGACGTGCTCCACCACCAGCGCCACCCGGCCTACGTGCTCTATCTCGAACTGCCGCCCGACCGGGTCGACGTCAACGTCCACCCGGCCAAGCACGAGGCGCGCTTCCGCGACGCGCGCGTGATCCACGACTTCCTGCGCCGCGCGGTGGCCGACGTGGTCGCCGTCCCGATCGCGGAGGGGCAGGCCGTGGGGGGCAGCGCCTGGCCCGGGGCACCGACGCCAACCACGGCGGAGCGCGCAGGTGCGTCGACCACCGGCTGGGCCACGCCGCGCCAGGCCGCGATGCCGCTGCGCGTGGCGGAGAGCATGAGCGCCTATGCTGCGCTGCATCCACCCGCCGCCGAGCCATGGCCCGAGGCCGATGACGCCACAC
>JAACFL010000045.1 GCA_009937385.1 Gammaproteobacteria bacterium
CTGGCCACAGCCAGCTGGCGAGGTTCAGCGCCAGCCACGGTGCGATCAGCAGCGCCTTGTCGCCGACCTGCAGGTCGAAGTTCTTGCCCCCCGAGACGTACACCGCTCCCCAGCCCATGCCGGCCGGCACGGCGAACAGCGGATACCAGGTGAACAGGTGCAGCAGCGCTTCCACCCCGCCATTGTAGAGGCTCACGGTGCCGGTTGGCGGGATTTTCGCTCAGGCGGCCGCGCGCGGGCCGGGGGCGTCGGCGAGCCGGGTCGCCATGAGGTAGCTGGCCAGGATCAGCAGCGGGATCGACAGGCTGACCCAGAGTGCGTGGGCGTCGAGCCAGGCACTGGCCGCCGGCACCAGCAGGCCGAGCAGTGCGCCGAGCGCGACCAGGAAGGTGAGCTTGACGATCACCAGGCCGACGAAGCGCGAGACGACCCGGGCACGGCGGTCGGCGCGCCCGAGCAGCCGTGCGACCCAGAAGCCGTTCAGGCCGTCGGTGAGCGCCATGCCGGCCATGAACAGCAGGCCGAGACCCGCAGCCGCCTGCCATCCGCCGAGACCCGAGGCGGCCATCGAGAAGGTCGCGGTCAGGGTCAGGGTATCGAAGGAGAGTGCGAACAGCGCGCCGAGCAGCGCTACGCTGAGTGGGTGGCGCGCGGTCAGCAACCGCAGCAGCCAGCCGCTGCGCAGCCCGAGCGGGCGCACGGTTTCCTGTGGCGCGGCGGTCAGGATGGCGTGCAGGTTCAGCGCGCCGAGCAGGCACAGGACCACGATCGAGAACCCGGTGCCGAAGGCGTCGACCCAGCCGGGGATCAGCCACTGCTCGCTGAGCAGCCCGATGCCGACCGCGACCAGGGTCACCACCGCGCCGTGGCCGAGCGAGAACCAGGTGCCGACCCAGCGGGCCAGCCGTGGATTGTCCGAGCTGTTGGCACGGGCGAGGCCGTCGACCGCCGCGATGTGGTCCGCGTCGAGGCCGTGGCGCAGGCCGAGGGCGAACACGACGGCGATCAGGGCGAGGAGGTCGGCGGGCAGCTGGGCCATCGGGTCGGATTTCCTGCTCGGGCAACCGCTGGTACGCGGTGGTGCGGGTTAGGAACTTTGGGAAAATCTTCATACAAGCCGCATGCCACAATGCAAGTTATTGTTTTGTATATGTAGCCGTGTCTGGCAGCGGAAGGAGACCTTCCACGGGTGCGCAGGGATGGTGCCTCGGCGAGGGTGTGGCACCATGGGCGTGCATGCCTATGCTGGGTTCGGAGGAGAGCACTATGCAGAACGAGGCGCTCGAGGCGCAGGTCGCGGCATTCGTTGCCCAGGGCAAGTTCCACCCGGCACTCAACGTGGCGTTGTCGGGACTCAATGCCTGCCGTCGCACGGGCGACGCGGAGGGTGTCGGGGAGTGCCTCGGGTTGCTGCGGCGGATCGTCGACGACCTCGAGCAGGCCTGTCGGGCAGAGGGCTGCGCGCCCTGAGCCGGCCGCGCGCCACGTGCTACTGTAGCCGCGCAGGCCCTCCGCTGGCGGGGGCGTGGCCAGGGGCCTCGAGATGAGCGGTCACCAGGATTCCCAGGAACCCGAATTCGCCTCCGACACCTCGGCCGAGTGGCACGACACGGCCGGTCCTGAGGGTCTCGACGAGTCGACCTGGATCGATGTCATCCGCAAGATGGACCAGGTCTACACCGACCTGCTTCGCTACCAGGTCGAGCTCGAGGAGAAGAACCGCGCCCTCGAGGAGACCCAGCAGTTCATCGACAACGTGCTCGGCTCGATGTCCGACATCATGGTCGTCTGCGATCGCAACGGCGTGATCCTCGAGGTCAACCAGGCACTCTGCGCGATGGTCGGCGAGCCCTCGGCGGCGCTGACCGGCCGCGCGGTGGCCGAGCTGTTCGCCGACGACGCCTCGCAGGCCAAGGCGCGCGATATCCCAGGGCGGCTGCGTGATGCCGTCATCGAGGAGTGCGAGGTGCAGCTGCGCGGACGCCACGGCAGCGTCCTGCCGGTCGCGTTCAACTGCAGTCCGCGCCACGACGCTGCCGGCCACTACGTCGGGCTGGTGATGATCGGCCGTTCGGTCGGCGAGCTGCGCCTCGCCTACCGCGAGCTGCGTAGCGCCCACGAGCAGCTCAAGCAGGCGCAGCAGCAACTGGTCCACTCCGAGAAGCTCGCCTCGCTTGGCCGACTGGTGGCCGGTGTGGCGCACGAGCTCAATAACCCGATCAGTTTCGTGCTCGGCAACGTGCATGCGCTGCGCCGCTACCTGAAGCGACTCGAGGAGTACCTGGCCGCGGTGCACGACGGCAGCGACGCGGGGCAGCTCGAGGAGCTGCGCCACCGCCTGCGCATCGATTTCATGCTCGACGATCTCGACCCGCTGCTCGACGGCACCATCGAGGGCGCCGAGCGTACCCGCACCATCGTCGACGGTCTCAAGCGCTTCTCCGCGGTGGATCGCGACGACGACGCGCCGTTCGACCTGGTCGAGGTGGTCGAGCGCGCGGTGAACTGGGTCAGCAAGGCGGCACGGGCCGAGATCGCCATCGATCTCGCGCTGCCCGAGACGCTGCCCGCGCGCGGCAGCGCGATCCAGCTCCAGCAGGTGGTCACCAACCTGGTGCAGAACGCCATCGACGCCATGGGCGAAGGCAGCGCGCCGCGCCTCGCGGTGCGTGCGGGCCTCGCCGACGGTTTCGCCGAGGTCGCGTTCCACGACAGCGGCCCCGGCATGAGCGACGAGGTGCTCAATCGCCTGTTCGATCCCTTCTTCACCACCAAGCCGGTCGGCGAGGGTACCGGTCTTGGCCTGTCGATCAGCTACGGCATCGTCGAACGCCACGGCGGCCGCCTCTCGGCGCGCAATCACCCCGACGGCGGCGCGGAGTTCCTGCTGCGCCTGCCCGTCGCTCCAGCCCGCGATGACTGACCTCGAGCGGTAAGCAACTTACCGCTTAGACTCCGTATCGGAAGGAATACTTCCGTTATGAGGCGCTTGCCACGCCCCGCAAGTGATTGATCCAGGTCAATATAAAAAAATCGAAGGGATTGGCACGCCTCTTGTTATGGATAGCGGCATGCGGGACGTCGTGGAGCGTCGTCCCGTCCGGAAACGGCCCCACCCAAGAGGGTCGGCCCCGGTCGCGGCGCCGCGGCGCGCCGTGCGCAGGCAAGCCCAATTCAGACACGAGGTAGGTAGGTCATGGAACTCGAGCAGATCCCGCATCGCCTGGGCATCACCCGGCGTGAATTCATGAAATTCTGCACCGGCGTGGCCGCGACGATGGGGCTCTCCGGGGGCGCCGCCATCAAGATGGCCCACGCGGTGGCCAACCCGCGGCGCCCGGCGGTGATCTGGCTCTCCGGCCAGCAGTGCACCGGCTGCACCGAGACGCTGCTGCGCTCGCACCACCCGACGCTCGAGACGCTGATCCTCGACATGATCTCGCTCGACTACAACGAGACGCTGAGCACCCCGGCCGGCAACCTGGCCGAGGAGGCGCGCCACGCCTCGATGAAGGAGAACTGGGGCAAATACCTGCTGATCGTCGACGGCTCGATCCCGACCGCCGACGGCGGCGTCTACTGCAAGATCGCCAACCGCACCATCGCCGAGCACGTCGCCGAGGCCGCCGAGGGCGCGGTCGCGGTGATCGCGATGGGCTCCTGCGCCGCGTGGGGTGGCATCCCGTCGAGCGACCCGAACCCGACCGAGGCGCGCAGCGTCCAGGAGCTGATCCAGGGCAAGACCTCGCTGCAGCCGGCGAACCTCGCCGCGATCAGCGGCAAGCCGATCATCAACATCCCGGGCTGTCCACCGAACCCGCACAACGTGCTGTCGGTGGCGCTGCACTTCGTCACCTTCGGCACCCTGCCGGAACTCGACGAGGAGAACCGGCCGAAGTTCGCCTACGGTCGCCTGATCCACGAGAACTGCGAGCGCCGCCCGCACTTCGACGCCGGCCGCTTCGCCATCGAGTTCGGCGACGAGGGCCACCGCCAGGGCTGGTGTCTCTACAAGCTCGGCTGCAAGGGGCCGATGACCTACGCCAACTGCCCGGCGATCGAGTTCGGCGACGTCGGCGGCGGCGCCTGGCCGATCGGCGTCGGCGCACCCTGCTTCGGCTGCACCGAGAAGGGGGTCGGCTTCACACGCCCGATCCACTCGCTGGCCGACGTCAAGACCCACGCTCCGGCGAATCCCTTCCCGGACGTCAACCAGCCGGTCGGCGAGGGGGCGAGCGCGGGCGCGGCCGCGCTGCTCGGCGCCGTCGGCGGCGCGATCATCGGCGGCGGGGTGATGGCCTCGCGCAAGCTCGCCCAGGCCGACGAGGCCGGGTCCGAAGACAGCCAGTCCAAGGAGTGAGGGCCAGCCGATGAAACGCAGGGACTTCCTCAAGGCCGCCGGGGGTGGCGCGCTGGTCGCGGCGACCACGAGCGGCACCGCCCAGGCCCGGCCGAACAAGGAGCCGCCGGCCAACGCCGTCGGCATGCTCTACGACTCGACGTTGTGCGTCGGCTGCCAGGCCTGCATGACCGAGTGCAAGAAGATCAACGGCATGCCACCCGAGCAGGCGTTCGGCGACGACATGTGGGATTCGCCGGCCGATCTCTCCGAGAAGACGCTCAACATCATCAAGCTCTACCGCGACGGCGACGGCTCGGTGAAGGACCGCGAGACCGACGGCTTCGCGTTCGTCAAGCGCCACTGCCAGCACTGCGTGGACGCCGGTTGCGTCTCCGTCTGCCCGGTGACGGCGATGCGCAAGGACGCAAAGACCGGCATCGTCACCCACCACGAAGACGTCTGCATTGGCTGCCGCTACTGCGTCTACGCCTGCCCCTACAACGTCCCCAAGTACGAGTTCAGCAAGGCCGACGGGCAGATACGCAAGTGCCAGTTCTGCAACCAGGCCGGCGTCGAGCGCATCGACCAGGGGCTGTTGCCGGGCTGCGTCGAGGTCTGCCCGACCGGGGCCTCGCTGTTCGGCACCTATTCCGACCTCAAGGCCGAGGCCGAGCGTCGCGTCGCGCTGCAGCCGGGCGAGAACACCGTCTACCCACGCGGCATGCTCAATCCGGGCAGCGGCGGCTACGCCCAGCCGGGCCTGCCGCCGCACGAGAAGCCGGCGCCGCAGTACCAGCCGGAGGTGTTCGGCGACGCGGACGATTCGGGCGGTACCCAGGTGCTGCACATCGCCGCGGTGCCGTTCCAGAAGCTCGGCCTGCCCGATCTCCCCGAACGCTCCTTTGCGGCACGCTCGGAGACCGTCCAGCACACCATCTACGGCGGCGCGGTGCTGCCGATCGCGGCGCTGGCCGGCCTGGTCTACGCCGCACGGCGCAGCACGGTCGGCAAGCAAGAGGGTGACGACAGCACGGGAGGGCAGCAGTCATGAGCCAGCATCAACCCGTCGGCGGCCGCGTCCTGACCCTGCCGGTGCTGATCTTCGGCACGCTGTTCCTGGTCGCGCTGTGGATCCTCGCCCAGCGTTTCGCGTTCGGCCTGGGCGCGGTCACCAACCTCAACAACGGCTACCCGTGGGGCGTCTGGGTGGTCTACGACATCGTCATCGGCACCGCGTTCGGCTGCGGTGGCCTGGCGCTGGCGCTGACCGTCTACGTCATGAACCGCGGCGAATACCACCCGCTGGTACGTCCGGCGGTGCTGGCGAGCCTGTTCGGCTACGCGCTCGGTGGCGCCTCGGCGTTCTTCGACATGGGCCGCTACTGGAACTTCTACAACATCTTCATCCCGAGCAACATGAACCTGGGCTCGGTGATGCTGGAGGTCGGCCTGTGCGTGTTCGCCTACGTCATCATCCTGGCGATCGAGGCGGCACCGCCGGTGCTCGAGAAGTTCGGCATGAAGAGCGCACTGGCGAAGCTCAACCGGGTGCTGTTCGTGGTCATCGCGCTCGGCGTGCTGCTGCCGCTGATGCACCAGTCGTCGCTCGGCTCGCTGCTGATCGCGGCCGGTGACAAGGTGCACCCGCTGTGGCAGGCCAACGAGATGCTGCCGCTGCTGGCGCTGGTCTCGGCGATCGCGATGGGCTTCTCGATCGTGATCTTCGAGGCCTCGCTGTCGGCGCTCGGCCTCAAGCATCCGCTCGACAGGCCGCTGCTGGCGAGCATGGCGCCGATCATCGTCGGCCTGCTGGCGGTGTTCCTCGCCGTGCGCTTCGGCGAGCTGCTGCTGGCCGGCAAGCTGGGCTATGTCTTCTCCAGTGGCGGTCTGAGCCTGGCGTTGCTGGTCGAGACGGCGCTGTTCGCGTTCCCGCTGGTGGTGCTGCTCAACCCGGCCAACCGGCAGCGCGCCAAGCTGCTGTTCGTCGCCGCGCTGGCGCTGCTGCTGGCCGGCGCGGTGTGGCGCATGAACGCCTTCCTGATCGGCTTCCAGCCGGGTGCGGGCTACAGCTACTTCCCGTCCACCCAGGAGCTGCTGGTCACCCTCGGCCTGGTCGCGTTCGAGGTCATGGCCTTCATCGTCATCGTCAAGATGTTCCCGATCTTCAAGGGGCACGGCCAACAGGCCGCCTGAACAGTTGATTCGACAGGAGACTACCCGTGGCAAGAATCACGATTGATCCGATCACCCGCATCGAGGGCCACCTCCGCATCGACTGCCAGGTGGACGGTGGCAAGGTCACCAACGCCTGGTCCTCGGGCCAGATGTGGCGTGGCATCGAGAAGATCCTCGAGGGGCGTGACCCGCGCGACGCGTGGATCTACACCCAGCGCATCTGCGGCGTCTGCACGACCGTGCACGCGATCACCTCGGTGCGCGCGGTCGAGAATGCGCTCGACATGGCCGTTCCGGTCAACGCGCAGTTCATCCGCAACATGGTCATCGGCGCCCACGGCGTCCATGATCACATCGTCCACTTCTATCACCTCGGCGCGCTCGACTGGGTCGATATCGTCTCGGCGCTCGAGGCCGACCCGGTGGCGGCGTCGAACCTGGCGCAGAGCCTTTCCGACTGGCGCTACAACTCGCCGCAGGAGATGAAAGCGGTCCAGGACAAGCTCAAGACCTTCGTCTCGTCGGGCCAGCTGGGCATCTTCGCCAACGGCTACTGGGGCCACCCGGCGATGAAGCTGCCGCCGGAGGTCAACCTGATCGCCGCGGCGCACTACCTGCAGGCGCTCGACTACCAGCGCATCGCCAACAAGATCGTCACCGTGCTCGGCGGCAAGACCCCGCACGTGCAGAACCTGGCGGTCGGCGGCGTCTCCAACTCGATCAACCTCGACAGCCAGTCGGTGCTCAACATGGAGCGTCTGATGTACGTCAAGACGCTGATCGATCAGCTCGAGGAGTTCGTCACCCAGGCCTACCTGGTCGACATCGCCGCGGTCGGCGCCTTCTACCTCGACTGGGCCGGCCACGGGAAGGGCGTGACCAACTACCTCGCCGCGCCGGACATGCCGATGGACGAGATGGGCACCAAGTTCGACATGCCCGGCGGCTATATCCCGAACGGCGACATCGGCCAGTTCGAGCAGATCACCAGCTTCCAGGACGCGATGTTCCGCGACAGCGTCAAGGAGTCCTCGAAGCACTCCTGGTACGAGAACGGCAGCGACCCGCTGCACCCGTTCCAGGGCGAGACCAACCCGAAGTACACCGACTGGCAGGAGGACGGCAAGTACTCGTGGGTCAAGTCGCCAACCTACAAGGACGAGCCGGCCCAGGTCGGTCCGCTGGCCAACGTGCTGACCATGTTCGCCGCGGGCGACGAGTCGACCAAGAAGCACCTCGGCTTCGTCATCGAGAACGCCGGCGCGATCGCCAAGACCGAGATCCCGCTGGCCGCGCTGCACTCGACGCTCGGCCGCCATGCGGCACGCGCGGTGCGCTGCGCGGTGATGCTCGACAGCCTCAAGCGGCAGTGGGCGGCGCTGGTCGAGAACGTCGCCACTGGCGACACCGAGACCTACCGTCGGCCCGAGTTCCCGAAGGGCGAGATCCAGGGCTTCGGCTTCCACGAGGCGCCACGCGGCGTGCTGTCGCACTGGGCGGTCATCGACAACGGCAAGATCAAGAACTACCAGTGTGTCGTGCCGAGCACCTGGAACGCCGGCCCACGCAACCACAAGGACCAGATGGGCCCCTACGAGGCGTCGCTGGTCGGCAACCCGGTCGCCGACGAGGCGCGCCCGCTGGAGGTGCTGCGTACCGTGCATTCGTTCGACCCGTGCCTCGCCTGCGCGATCCACATGGTCGACACCGAGAGCAACGAGATCGTCAGGGTCAAGGCGCTTTGAAGCCGTTGCGGGCGCCGGGGGCGGCAGTAGGAGGAGGGCGTGCGATGAAGAGAATCCTGGTCCTGGGCGTGGGGAACGTCCTGCTCACCGACGAAGGGATCGGCATCCACGCCCTGGAACTGCTGCAGCAGCATTACCGGTTGCCCGACGACGTCGAGGTGATCGACGGCGGCACCTCAGGCATGGACCTGCTCGACCAGCTCGCCGATCGCGACTGCGTGGTGCTGGTCGACGCGGTCAAGACCGGCGACGCGCCGGGCACCGTGGTGCGCCTGGCCGGCGATGCGCTGCCGGCCTTCTTCAGGAGCAAGATCTCGCCTCACCAGCTCGGGCTCTGCGACTTGCTGGCGATGCTCCAGCTGCGCGGCGAGGCGCCGAAGGAGCTGATCCTGCACGGCATGGTGCCGTTCTCGCTGGAGACCCACCTGGGTCTGTCCGACGAGGCCGCGGCACGCATGCCGGAGTTCGTCGAGCGCATCGCGGATGAACTGCGCCGTCTCGGTGCCGCGCCCGAACCGGTCACCGGGGAGCGCGGCTTCTGGACAGCGGCCGTCGCCTGACGCCGGGCGCGTTCGATGTGCATCGGCATTCCCATGCAGGTCGTCGAGTCGCACGGCTTCGTCGCGCGCTGCGAGGGCCGCGGTGAGAGCGCCGACGTCAACATGCTGCTGGTCGGACCGCAGGAGCCGGGCACCTGGATCCTCAATTTCCTCGGCTCGGCGCGCGAGGTGCTGAGCGCCGATGACGCGAGCAAGATCAACGCGGCCCTCGATGCTCTCGAGGCGGTCATGAACGGCGACGAGGACGTCGACATCGACGCCCACTTCGCCGACCTGGCCGAGCGCGAGCGTGCCACCACGCACTAGGCTCGCCGCCGCGCACGCGGCCACGACCATGTCCAACGACAATCCAGCCCAGCGCGTCCGCCAGGTGTTCGAGCGCATCGGCGCCGAGCGCATGGCGGGCCTGCCGCTGCTGAACGAGGCGCTCTCGGTGGAGGTGGTCGGCTTCCTGGAGTGGCGCGGGATGCACCTCGGCGTCCTGGTCACCCCGTGGTGCGTGAACCTGATGGCCCTGCCGCACCGCGACGGCACCTGGCAACCGCCGGACGAGGGGGTCTGGCGCACCGAGCGCTTTCCCGGCATGGAGTTGCAGCTGCTCGGTGGCGAGGAGCCCGAGCTCGGTCGCTACGCCTTCCGCTCGCTGCTCTCGCCGGTCACCGGCTACGACGACCCGCGCGAGGTGCGCGCGGTCGCCCGCGAGGTGCTCAAGCAGCTTTTGCGTCCACCCGCGCCGGAGTCGGAAGTGGACGCGCCTGACGCTGCAGCGGGGGACGCGGACGGGCGCCAGGTGAGTCGCCGCCAGCTGCTGGGCGGGGCGTGACCGCCATGGCCACCGGTCTCGAAGGGCGGCTGGAGGTGCACGTCCACTGGGACGGCGAGCGGATCGTCTCGGCCGAACCCCGTTCCGCGCGCCCGGTCGACGCCTGCCGCGTGCTCGTCGGGCGTCGCGCCGAAGAGGCGCTGGCGATGGTTCCGATGCTCTTCAGCCTGTGTGGCCGTGCCCAGGCGGCGGTCGCTGCGCACGCCCTCGCGGCCGCAGGCGAGCCGCAGGTTGCACCGCTTCCGGACAGGGCGGTCGCGGTCGAGAGCGTCCTCGAGTCGCTGTGGCGTCTGCTGCATGACCTGCCCAGGGCGCTCGGCGAGGCCCCGAACATCGAACGCTTCGCGCCGGTCCGCCAGGCGCTGCTCGCCAGCCTCGGGGACGATGCGGCCTTCCCGGATGCGCTGGCGCAGCTGCAGGCCCTGCTCGAGCAGGAGGTGCTGGGCAGCGACGGCCCGGGCCCTGACCCCGACGCCCACGCCGCCTGGCTCACCGCCGGATCGACGCCCGTTGCAGGCTGGCTTGGGGCGCTGGAGGAGGCCGGTTTCCTGGCCTGGGGCACCGGTGCGACGCCGCTGATGACGGCGCGCCCGGGCCGTGAGGCGCTGATGCGGCTCGCCGAGCGCCTCGCCGGTGAAGAGGGCTTCGCCTGGCGCCCGGACTGGCTCGGCCGCCCGGTCGAGACCGGGGCGCTCGCCGCGCGCCAGGACGAACCGCTGGTGCGCCAGCTGCGCGCGGCGCGGGGACACGATTGCGCCACCCGCCTGGCCGCGCGCCTGGTCGACCTGCAGCTGCTGGTCGATGGCCTGGCCAACCATGCCCCGCTCGAGCTGAGCGGCGGCGTCGGTCTCGGGGAGCGGATCGGCCTCGGCTGGGGGCAGACCGCGCGTGGGCTGTTGCTGCACAGGGTGGCGCTGGACGCGTCAGGGAGCGTCGCGGACTACCGGGTGCTGGCACCGACCGAGTGGAATTTCCATCCCGGCGGCGCGCTGGCACGCGGACTCGAGGCGCAGCCGGTCGACGACGAGACACGCTTGCGTCGCGGTGTCACGCTGGCGGTGCTGGCGCTCGACCCCTGCGTCGCGTTCGGGATCGAGGTCGAGAGACCGCGCGCTGCGCCGCACGGTGTTTGACGAATGTCACGCGGAGTGGGCAGTTGCGTTATCCTGCCGGACCAGGCTCGTTTCACGCCGAACGGGCGCTGAGCCGGGTACGCCAGGATGCACGAGATGTCGCTCGCCGAGGGGATCCTGCGAATCCTCGAGGAGAACAGCCGCACCCAGGGCTACGCGCGCGTGAAGGGGGTCTGGCTGGAGATCGGCCGGCTGTCGCACGTCGAGCCGGAGTCGCTGCGTTTCTGCTTCGGTGCGGTGACCCGCGACAGCCTGGCCGACGGGGCGAAGCTCGAGATGATCATGGTCGACGGCAGCGGCTGGTGCCACGACTGCGGCGAAACGGTGGCCATCGACAGCCACTACGATGCCTGCCCGCGCTGCGGGGGCTACCGGGTCGAGGCGACCGGTGGCACCGAGATGCGGGTCAAGGAACTCGAAGTCGAATGAGAGCCTATGAACGAATCACACCACCTACTGCGACGACCCCTGGACGCCCCTGGCTGCGTTACGGGGACCCCCAAAATCGCTTACGAAGCGGGGCTACGTGCGCTCTTTCGTGCACCCCCGTGCCTTGCCAGGAACGCCCAGGGTCCGTCTCGCGACGGCGGGCGACTCATTCACAGGCTCTGAGGTAGAACCATGTGCACGGTATGCGGATGCGGTGAGGGCGAGGGCGCGCGGCTGGAAGGCGACGGCCACGAACACCACCACCACGATCACGGCCACCAACACGGCCATGACCACGGTCATCACCACCACGACCACGGCGACCTGCACTTCGGTCACGGGCCGGCACGCGCCCACGCCCCCGGCCTGTCGCAGGAGCGCATGGTCGCGATCGAGCAGGACATCCTCAGTGAGAACGACCGCTACGCCGTGGCCAACCGCGCCGCGTTCGCCGCGCGTGGCCAGTTCGTGCTCAACCTGGTCTCGAGCCCCGGTTCGGGCAAGACCACGCTGTTGACCCGCACGCTGGAGGTGCTGAACGGCGAGATGCCACTCGCGGTGGTCGAGGGCGACCAGCAGACCTCGAACGACGCCGACCGCATCCGGGCGACCGGTGCGCCGGCGGTGCAGATCAACACCGGCAAGGGGTGCCACCTCGATGCGCACATGGTCGGCCACGCGGTCGAACGCTTCGCCGACCTCACGGGGGGGCTGGTCCTGATCGAGAACGTCGGCAACCTGGTCTGCCCGGCCGCCTTCGACCTCGGCGAGCACCACAAGGTGGCGATCCTGTCGGTCACCGAGGGCGAGGATAAGCCGCTCAAGTACCCCGACATGTTCCACGCTGCCGACCTGCTGCTGCTCAACAAGGTCGACCTGCTGCCGCACCTCGACTTCGACGTCGAGCGCTGCATCGACTACGCGCGCCGCGTGCGTCCGGACATCGAGGTGCTGCAGGTCTCGGCGCGCGACGGCAGCGGCATGCAGGCCTGGCTCGACTGGTTGCGCGCTGGCCTCGCCAGGGTCGCCGCCACGCCCGCCAGCGAGGCGCCCGCGGCCTGATCCCGCGATGGCGACGGTCACCGCCCAAGCCCTGCCAGGGGCGACCCGGCTCGCGCTGCGCGTCAATGGACAGGTGCAGGGCGTCGGCTTCCGGCCGTTCGTCTACCGGCTGGCCCGCGAACTCGGGCTTGGAGGCGCCGTCTGGAACGACGCAGGCGGCGTGCACATCGAGGTGCAGGGTGCCGACGAGGACGTCGCCGCATTCCGCGCACGGCTGACCCGCGAGGCGCCGGGGCTGGCGCGCATCGACCGACTCGAGGCCGAGGCGCGTCCCCCCGGGGCGCAGGTCCCGTTCCGTATCGAGCCGAGTGGTGCAGGCGCGACGCGCGCGGCGATCACGCCCGACGTCGCCACCTGCCCCGATTGCCTCGACGAGCTGTTCGACCCGGACGATCGTCGCCATCGCTACCCGTTCATCAACTGCACCCAGTGCGGACCGCGCTACACCATCACCGACGCGCTGCCCTACGACCGTCCCAACACCAGCATGGCCGCTTTCGCGCTGTGCCCGGCCTGCGCCGCCGAGTACGCCGACCCGGCCGACCGCCGCTTCCACGCCCAGCCCAACGCGTGCCCGGTCTGCGGACCGCGGGTCACGCTGCGCACGCCCGACGGCGACGCCCTCGACGTCGCCGATCCGTTCGCCGAGGTCGTCGCGCGGCTGCGTAACGGTGCGATCGTTGCGCTCAAGGGGCTCGGGGGCTACCACCTCGCCTGCGATGCGCGCAACGGTGCGGCGGTCGCCCGGCTGCGCGAGCGCAAGGGTCGCGAGGAGAAGCCGTTCGCGGTGATGGCCGCGAACCCGGCCTCGCTCGGGTCCCTGGCGCAGGTCGAACCGGATGCACAAGCGGTGCTCGAGGCGGGGTGGCGGCCGATCGTGCTGCTGCCGAAGGCGCCGGGCTGCGACGCCGCGTTGCCGGGCGTGGCGCCGGGCATCCGCTGGCTCGGTGCGATGCTGCCCTACACGCCGCTCCACTGGTTGCTGTTCCACAGCGCGGCGGGCCAGCCGGCCGGCACCGCGTGGCGCTCCGAGCCGCAGGCGCTGCTGCTGGTCATGACCAGTGCGAACCCCGGTGGCGAACCGCTGGTGACCGATGACGACGAGGCCGTGGCGAGGCTCGGTGGCATCGCCGACCTGTTGCTGCAGCACGACCGCCCGATCCGTGTGCGCTGCGACGACAGCGTGGTGCGCGTGCGGGACGGTGCACCGGCCTTCCTGCGTCGCGCACGCGGCCGGGTGCCGCGCGCGATCCGCATGCCGGCCGCCGG
>JAACFL010000240.1 GCA_009937385.1 Gammaproteobacteria bacterium
CATCGTCGAGCTCCGGCAGGATCGGCTGCGACACCGACTTCAGTTCGACCGCGAACTGCGCGGCCTTGCCGGCCAGCTCCTGGTTCGGGTAGTCATCGGGGAAGGCCAGGTCGAGGGTCGGTGTCTCGCCGGCGCTGGCGCCGATCAGGCCGTCCTCGAAGCCGGGGATCATCTGTCCCGAGCCGAGGATCAGCGGGTAGTCATCGGCCTTGCCACCAGGGAACGTCTCGCCGTCGATGGTGCCAACGAAGCTGACGTTGACGCGATCCCCCTCCTCGGCGGCACGCTCGGCCGGCTCCCAGCGGGTGCGCTGGCGACGCATGTTCTCGACCACGCGGTCGACGTCGGCGTCGGCGATCTCCGCCGAGACACGCTTGACCTCGAGCTCCTCGAGCGGCTTGATCTCGATGTCCGGGTAGACCTCGAACGTGGCGCTGTACTCGAAGGCCTCGCCGGGCGCGTCCTGGTTGCGCTCGACCTGCGGGCCGCCCGCCGGGCGCAGCTCTTCCTTCTGCACGGTCTCGATGAAGCTGTTCTGGATCAGTTCGCCGAGCACCTCCTCGCGCACCTGCTTGCCGTACATCTGGCGCACCACGCGCAGCGGCACCTTGCCGGGACGGAAGCCGTGCACCTTGGTGCGTGGCGCCATCGATTTGAGCCGTTCCTCGACCTGGCCGTCGACCTCATCGGCCGGGACCTGCACGGTCATCTTGCGCTCGAGGTCGCTGATCTTGTCCACCGATACCTGCATTGATCTCGCCTATCTTGCTGTGTCCGGACGCAGGGCCCTCCAACCTGGCCTGCGCGCCTCGCGTGATTGTCGTCCCGCCGCTCCGCGGGCTGGCACCGGCCACCCACCGGATGACCGTTGATGACTGGTGCGGACGGGGAGACTCGAACTCCCACACCGTGAGGTACTGGCACCTAAAGCCAGCGCGTCTACCAATTTCGCCACGTCCGCCGCGGGCCCGGCCGCGGCCGAGCGCCGAACGGGCGATTATACCGGAGCGACCGGTGGACGATAGAGGCCGACCTGGACCTTATCAGCAGGGGGTCAGAGTCAATCGGCCCCGGATCGACTCTGACCCCCAGCTGGCCAGGGCGCGAGCCTTATCCCGCCAGTTCGAGCAGCAGCCCGTTCATGCGCCGCACGAAGCCGGCCGGGTCGGCCAGCTGGCCGCCCTCGCTGAGCAGCGCCTGTTCGTAGAGCAGCTCCGACCACTCGCCGAAGCGACCCTCGTCCGTCTCGCCCTCGAGGCGCGCGACCAGCTTGTGATCGGGATTGAGCTCGAGCGTCAGCGGCACGTCGGGCACCTCCTGGCCGGCCGCCTTGAGCAGTCGACCGAGGTGGGCGCTCATGCCCGCCTCCTTGGCCACCAGACAGGCCGGAGAATCGGTCAGGCGCGCGGTGAAGCGGACCTCCTCGACGCGGTCTCCCAGCGCCGTCTTGACCCGGCTGACCAGCTCGCCCTGCTCCTCCTTCGCCTGCTCGACGCGCTTCTCGGCCTCCTCGTCGAGCCCCTCGACCTCGCCCTGACTGACCGACTGCAGCTGCTTGCCGTCGAACTCGGGCAGCATGCCGACCAGCCACTCGTCGATGCGATCGTGCATCAGCAGCACCTCGATGCCCTTTTTCCTGAACAGCTCGAGGTGCGGGCTGTTGGCGGCGGCGGCGAAGGTGTCGGCGGTGACGTAGTAGATCTTCTCCTGGTCCTCGCCCATGCGCCCGACGTAGTCCTCGAGCGAGACCGTCTCGGCATCGCCCTCGCCGCTGGTCGACGCGAAGCGCAGCAGCCTGGCGATGCGCTCGCGGTTCTCGTGGTCCTCGCCGGGGCCCTCCTTGAGCACCTTGCCGAACGCGGTCCAGAACTCGGCGTAGGTCTCCGGTTCGTCCTTGGCGAGCGTCTCGAGACGGCCGAGCACGCGCTTGACCGAGGCGCCACGGATGGCGTCGATGACCCGGTTGTGCTGCAGGATCTCGCGCGACACGTTGAGCGGCAGGTCGTCGGAGTCGATGACGCCGCGCACGAAGCGCAGGTAGCCCGGCATCAGGTGCTCGGCGTCGTCCATGATGAATACGCGGCGGACATAGAGCTTGATGCCCTGGCGGCGATCGCGATCCCAGAGGTCGAAGGGCGCGCGCTTGGGCACGTAGAGCAGCGAGCTGTACTCGTGCTTGCCCTCGACCCGGTTGTGCATGTGCAGCAGCGGGTCCTCGAAATCGTGAGCGACGTGCTTGTAGAAGGCGGCGTACTCCTCGTCGCTGATCTCGTTCTTGGCGCGCATCCACAGCGCCGAGGCACGGTTGACGGTCTCCCACTCGGCGGGCTTGGCGTCGTCGCCCTCGCCCTGTGGCTCGCCGAGCATCTCGATCGGCAGCGGGATGTGGTCGGAGTAGCGGGTGATGATCGACTTCAGCCGGAAGGGCTCGAGGAACTCGTCCTCGCCCTCGCGCAGGTGCAGCGTCACGGTGGTGCCGCGCGCCACCCGCTCGACGGTCTCGAGGGTGTACTCGCCCTGCCCCTCCGAGATCCAGCGCACGCCGTGCTCGACGCCGAGCCCGGCACGGCGCGTCTCGACGGTGACCTTGTCGGCGACGATGAACGACGAGTAGAAGCCGACGCCAAACTGGCCGATCAGGCGGCTGTCCTTGGCCTGGTCGCCGGTCAGCTGGCTGACGAACTCGCGGGTGCCGGAGCGGGCGATGGTGCCGAGGTGCTCCTGGACCTCCTGGCGCGACATGCCGATGCCGTTGTCGGTGACGCTGACGGTGCGCGCCTCCTTGTCGAAGGCGACGCGAATGCGCAGCTCGCCGTCGCCCTCGTAGAGCGCGTCGTCACCGAGCGCCTCGAAGCGCAGCTTGTCGGCCGCGTCGGCGGCGTTGGAGACCAGTTCCCGCAGGAAGATCTCCTTGTTCGAGTAGAGGGAGTGGATCATCAGGTCCAGCAGCTGCCGGACCTCGGTCTGGAAACCGAGTGTCTCCTTGTGGGCGTCGACGGTCATCGGGTGCGGTTCCTTGTTCCAGTGGTCAGCAACGGGGTCGGATCGCCACGTGATGGGGGCGGCGCGGACCCTTTTCAACCCCTGGCCGAGGCTGCGCCGTGGCGGCCGGGAGGTTATCATGACGGCCCCCGGCGGGCGGTCACCGGGGGCCCACCCAGCAGGACATCGCCAGCCATGCGCTACATCAGACGCTTCTCGGAACTCGGCATGGGCGACGTGCCCCTGGTGGGCGGCAAGAACGCCTCGCTGGGCGAGATGTTCTGTGCACTGAGCGCCCATGGCGTCAAGGTCCCGAACGGTTTCGCCACCACCACCGCCGCCTACCGCCACTTCTACGAGCACAACGACCTGGTCGGGCGCATCACCGACGCGCTGGCCGCGCTCGACGTCGAGGACGTGGTCGCGCTGGCCGCCACCGGGAAGCAGATCCGCGACTGGATCCTGGCCGGCGAGATGCCCG
>JAACFL010000046.1 GCA_009937385.1 Gammaproteobacteria bacterium
CGGGTCCGGTTCGCGTACACGGCATCTCCGAGCAGAGCTTCTACCGCTGGAAGGCCAGGCACGGCGGTATGGAGATCAGCCAGGCCATGCACCTCGAGGCACTCGAGGTGGAGAACGCCCGGCTGAAGCGTCTCTCATGTTCATTCACACTCCCCACCATTCCGCTGCATGTAAGCCTATGCGTACACGAGCTTCATCCTCGCGCCATAGAGATGCAGGGTGATTTGCGCGATGGTTCTCATGGCAACCGCTTGTTTGCAGAAGCATCGAGATGGGTCAGTGAAGCGATTGAGCATCACCATTGCCGCGTATGCCGCCGCGCTGACCATCCTCGTCATTCCCGTGCTCGGCTGTCGGGTGCTCGACTGCGTGAAGCACTGCCTTGGTTTGCATTCGAGGAGGATCAGCGGATGACCCTTGCCGACTTTGAGCACATGGACGATGCAGAGCTGGCCGATTACCTGCTAAGTCTCGCCTGCTGCTGCCCGATCGACCTACCGAAGTACTGCTGTCCGATCATGGAATTCCGCAGGCTGGGGCAGGAGGAACTCGGCGACTGGCTCGAAACCCTGCACCGCCGCGACAAGCTGGACCTGGCCGCACGCCATTACGGATGCGCCAAGTGGAATCAGCGTTTCTGACTCCAATCGCGCAGCGGTGGACCATCATCCTCGGTTGAGGATGGATTCTTCGCCAGATCAGTGATCCACGTAGGGCGTTACGTCGAACGGGATGCCCACGCCACCCGATATCACGTGGCCGAGGTCTGGGCCTTGGTAGACACGTATCTCCATTCGCGTCTCGTCGTAGACATAGGTTGCGGAGTACTTGAACCAGGCCCCGAGGTCGTGCCTGTACACCCTTGAGCCTTGCCGAACCCATCCGTCGGGTTTCTCCGGGCATACCTCATGCAAATTGCATTGCTCGTGAATCATCCGCGCCGCCTTCACGGCTTCATCGAGCGCCGTTTCATAGGTAGAGAGCGCGATCTTCAGCAGCAGGAAGAACAGGCAGAGCGTCAATGCCGGCCTGAGCAGGTAGTCCTTGCGCCTGTTGAAGGCAAGCAGTTTGAAAAGGATCGATAGCAGGCTGATGAAAGCCGGGATGACGAAGAAACCGGCGAGGTAAACGAAGGCCGACCCGCGCTCGGTCGCAAATAGCGGCACCAGGATGATCATGGGTGGGAGCACCTGGAAAAGCCAGTGCCTCAAGCTCAGTCTTGGTGCATCTTTGCCCATGCCACACACACTTGTTCAGGGGTGTCTGACCCGAGATCCCGGCCCAGGCCATACAGAATTTCTAGATGACGACCACTGCCCAGCCGACAGCCGCGACAGGCAGACCTCGACGGCATGCTTCCGGGCAGCCGGATTCAGATGCCTCATCTCGCTCAGCAGTGCAGGTGCGATCTGGAGCCTCTAGGAAACGGGGCTTCCCCAGAGCAACCTGTCGAGGTCCTCGATCGAGTCGGACTCGGTGGGTACAACCCTGTCCGCTTCGAGACCGACCCCTTCGTCCGCGAGCCGCCTCCTTTGCTCGGCATACCTCTCGCTGCCCGGCGCGAACGCCAGTGTGAGATCGGAACGCACGACGCGGTGCCACGGCAGCGGGGTCGGTGCGCGGCCCAGCGATCTGCCGACCATCCGCGCATGACGCGGGTACCCGGCCGCACGCGCCACGGCCCCGTAACTCATTACCCGGCCCGGCCTGATCCGCGAGACGACCTTCCAGATCGCGTCATCGAACTCGGCCTGCAGGTAAGGCGTCCGTCGCGAACGCGACACGGCCGCCACCTTCCGCCGCATGGGAGGCCTATTCCCACTCGAGCTCTGTGAAGACCTTCTGCGCATTGCGCCCTGCAAGCTGCTCGAAATTCAGCAGGCGGGCGTAAGCCGACTGGTCGATGGAGCCGACGGTGGTGATGTCCTTGCCGGCATCCATGTGCTCGCCAACCGCGGTGCGCAGGAACTTCAGGTAGTCCTCCGTGTCCTCCCGGGCACGCTTGAGCGTGGTCGGTGCTCCGTGTCCTGGCACGACATGCTCCGGATTCAGCTCGGCGACCGCCGAAAAGGCCTCCAGCCAGTCACGGCTGTTGGAGACTTCGATCACCCCGAGCATGCGCTCCGTGTAGACGATGTCGCCGGTGAACACGATGCGCTTCCCGGGCAGCCAGACGAAAGCGTCGCCCGGTGTGTGCGCTGTGGCGACGTGATGGATTTCAAAGCGAATCCCGCCAAGCTCGAAAGCGAGGGTCTCATCGAACCGCGTATCTGCGACCACCGGCTCCGTGCCCTGCAATCCCTCGGCACCCACCAGCGCGTTGAGCGCGAAGAACTGGTCCTGGGATCGCGCCTGCTGGTCCTCGACGGCGCGCTGGCTTGCGACGATTGAAGCGCCCTGCTCCTGGAAGTAACCATTGCCCAGCCAGCGATGATCCTGCCCACCGGTATTGACCACCCTCACCACCGGTCGGTCGGTCAGGGAGCGGATCTTCTCGTGCAGGCGCTGCGCGCCTGTGTACGTGCCACCCGGGTCGATCAGCACGACCCCCTCGCGCGTGATCACGACGCCGAACGTGGCGTTGTTGCCAAGGTTCTCGGGTGACCGGTTGCCGAGATCGCCCACGATGGCGTAGACGTCATCGGCCACCCGGTGGGCCTTGAGTTCTGCCGTGGCGCTCACGGCAACCAGCGCGAGGACGATGGCGATCAGCAGGTGGGAGAGCGGTGCCATGTCGTTGCTTCCTCCCTCCGGCTCAGGGCTTGCGTAACAGGTAGACGTAGCTACCCTCCTGCTCCTCGACGGACAGCACCTTGGGCGACCCGGGGTCGGTGCCGATCACGCGGATCACCGTGCCTGGCTCGGCAAGCGCGATGGCCTTCTTGGTGCGCAGGATCGGTAGCGGGCAGTTGAGGCCGGTGAGGTCGAGTTCCTGATCGTATTCGGTCATCTGGGCAATCCGTTCGGGTTGGCAGTGGCGGATGCGCCCAACTCTACCTCCAAGGGCGCGGCCGCGTCTTCCTCTGCTCAGTCCGCCACCGACGGCACGAGCAGTCCATGGCGCGCACCTCGTTCGATGATCCTCGCGCATTGCGCCTCGGTCAGGTGGGTGTGCGCTGGATCACTCGCGTCGCGCATCAGGTTCCCTGGCAGGTCCACGTGCGCTCCGCTGTTGGCGAGCACGTGGGCCAGCTCGTGGGCCAGCACCACGGGCAGGTCGGGTGCGGCGCGCGTGACCCAGACGCTGTCGGCCATCTCCGGACGGCTGTGGCTGTTGCCGCGCCCGACCGCTTCGGCGTCGAATGCCGGTCGCTGGCGCGTGTCGCGCACGAAGTAGAGCGTCGGACGGCGTGGCATGACGTCCGCGGCGAGCTCGCGAGAGCGCGGCGTGAACAGGTCGAGGTAGTCGTGGGGCACGGCAACCCGTGTCAGTTCCATCCGGGCGAGACGGATGCCGCACTGCGTGAGCAGACCGGCCATGCCGGCCACGCCGTCGAGCACTTCGGCGCGCGTCCAGCCGGAGCCCTCGAGGATCACGGCTCCCAGCATGAGGTCATGACCGGATTGCACGGGTGACCGCAGGTTGAACGAAGCGACATCGACCAGTTCGACGTCACGCACGACGAAGCGTGCGTCACCCGCTCCAGCCAGCGCTGCATGGGTCGCAAGCAGGAAAAACAGGAACACCGCAGCGCGCCGCATCCGGGGAGTCACGCGGGATGGTGGCTGGTCAGCGCCACGACTCCAGCCAAGCCACGCAACGGGTGCCTACTGCGCCGAGCGCACCTCGACCGCGACCGCCTCGGTGTAGGTGGCGCGAACCTTGTCGCCGACCTTGACCACGTCGAACTGGGCCGGGTTCTGCACGTCGAAATCGACGACGTTCCCCTCCGGGCCCTTCAGGCTGATGATGTTGGCGGGCTGATCGACGCGCACCACCTCGGTCATGAACGTCACCTCGCTGCCTACCGCCGCGCCCGGCTTGGCGCCCTCGCCAGCACGCGCCATCGCACCCACCCCGGTCGGCTCGGCGTCGGCACCTTCCTCGACCAGTTCGAGGCGCAAAGACTTGAGGATGCTCGCCTCGACCATGTCTCCGACCTCGACCTGGGCGAAGTTGCGCACCTCCTCGCCAGCGACGTACTCCACCATCTGCCCATCGGCGGTTTTCAGGGTCAGCGTGCGGCTCTCTGGATCGACGCCTTCCACCCGCGCGGACACGGCAACCATCTCCGTCAGTTCCGCACGACCCGGCTCCGAGAACAGCATCGACCCACTACCGGCCTGGGGCTTCTCGGTCGCCCGGGACTCGGCCAGCGCCGGCACGGCGAGGCCCCAGACCATCAACACCAGTAACAGCGTACGCATTGTCATCTCTCCCAGTGAAATAGCGCAGTGACATCCCGACGAGGGACGTCTCTCGACGTCAGGCAATCCTAATGGAGCATGGGTCGAGACAGGTTGACCCCCGTCATGACGGGATGCGTTGAGGCCAGCCAGGTCGGGCTTACTGCCGCCCGAGGTCCACCGTCATGCCGGCGTTGAGCTGCTGCTGACGGAAGGCCTGCGAGAAATCACGCAGCGTGGCGTATTCGACGTGGCGTCCCTCAGCGACATAGCGGAGCGCGGTGGTGAAGTGCCAGTGACGCAGTACGCCCTTGATGCGCACCTGTTCCTTACCGTCGGCGTAGAGCAGGAACGCGGGACGTGCGTCCATGCCGAGTTCACGGATCCACGCCTTGGGTGTGGTCTTGCGCCCGGAGGGATCGGTGATCGAGTTCTCGCTCTCGGCGTCGAGGCGCACCACGGTCATCTTCTCGAGCAGCGCATTGACCTCGGGATCGGCCAGCAGCGTATCGTGCAACAGGTCGCAACCGTGACACCAGGCATCCTCGAAGAGCACCATCAGCGGCCCGTCGCCGGAGAGGTCGTAGGTTTCGGCGAAGCTCGGGTGGGGGCGTAGCGCGTAGCTCGGCCCGGACGCGGTCTTTGCGACGAAGCTCGCGAAATCCATCTTCAGGTAGGACTTGGAGTCGATGTAGTCGAGCACACGCTTGAACTCGACCGGGGTGCGGTAGCCGTCGACGCGCATCACCTGCCGATTCTGGCCATCGAGGAAGATCACCGCTGGCGTCTGACGCACGTCGAGCAGTTGCGCCAGCTCCTTCTCGGTGGCGGTGACCTCTTCGCTGTAGACCACTTCACGGTCGCCGCGGACGTTGATCGCGATGGCATCGAAGTGCTCGCGCAGCCACGGAGAGTATTCGGAACCGACGATGCTCTCTCGCAGCACCGCCTCGCAGTAGGGGCACTCGTCGAGATGCATGTAGAGCATCACGTGCTTGTCGACCTCGGCGGCCTCCGAGGCGTCGTCGGCGAGTTCCAGAAAGCTCTGCTTGAACCACTCGGGAATCGTGTAGCGCTTGCCGCCGGTCAGGCGGCCCTGTTCGGCGGCCTGGGCAGCGAGCGATAGCACGCCCAATAGCAGCAGTACGAGCGACGCGACATGGATGGAACGACGGTTCATGCACGACCACCTGTGGCTCATTGACGAGAAGCTAGCGGGCCTCCCGGCTGGCATCAATACCCCCTAGGGCGAGGTGCCGCAAGCGTTCAGCCGATCCATTCGTTCAGCGTCTTCTCGAGCACCTTCAGGCTGACCGGCTTGGAGAGGTAGTCGTTCATGCCTGCCTCGAGACAACGCTCGCGCTCCTGATTGAGCGCATGCGCGGTCAGCGCAATCACCGGCAGGCCGGCACGACGCGGGTCACGACGAATCTCGAGGGTCGCGGCGAGTCCATCCATTGTCGGCATCTGGCAATCCATAAGCACCAGGTCGTAGCCGTCCTCGCCGTGCAACATCGACAGGGCCTCGGCGCCGTCCTCGGCGACGTCGCTCGCGTAGCCGAGCTTGCCGAGCATCGCCACGATCACCTTCTGGTTGACAATGTTGTCCTCCGCGACCAGGACGCGCCCACGTTTCGCACCCTTGCGCTGCACCGGCATGACGGGCCGCTCGGTCTCGGCCTGGGAGCCCCGCTCATCCCGCAGCAGGTTTGCTACGCGCTCGCAGACCTGCTGGTGACGCAGCGGCTGCGTAACATCGGCCGCGCCATCCGGCAGTGGCCGATCCACTTCCGACCCGGATGACACCAGCGGAACCACCCGTACGACCGGCAGCCTGGCCTGGCCCGACCGGGTGCGCAGTTCATCGATTCGCTCGGCAGCGTTCTCTGCCATGCCGCCACCCAGGAAGATCAACTCGAACGGCCGCTTGGAGGATCGCGCACCATCCACCGTGCCCAGGGCCGCCTCCCAGGCACCGCATGAGCTGACCTCGACGCCCCAGCAGGCCAGCATCTCCTCGAGTGACTCGCGACGCAGCGGGTCCGGGTCGACGATCAGGGCGTGGCGTCCAGCCAGCAGCTGGGCGTCGGCATCCACCCCCCCATCGAAGCGCGCCGTCTGAAGCGGCACCTCGAACCGGAAGGTGCTGCCCGCGCCGACGCGACTCGAGACGCCGATGCGCCCCCCCATCGCCTCCACCAGGTCGCGCGAGATCGCCAGGCCCAGGCCGGTCCCGCCATAGCGGCGCGTGGTCGAACCGTCAGCCTGTGAAAAGGCGCTGAAGATCGTGCTAAGCGCCTCCTGCGGGATTCCGATTCCGGTGTCCTCGACCTCGAATTTCAGACGGCGTCCACCGTCCTCCAGCGCGAGCACCGAGACGTGGACCAGCACATGCCCCTCCTCGGTGAACTTGAGGGCGTTGCCGACCAGGTTGTTGAGCACCTGGCGCAGCCGGTTCGGATCGCCCCGGCACCAGCGCGGTACGTCGGCACGCACCACCGGCACCAGGTCGACGCCCTTGGAACGCGCCTTCTCTGCCAGCAGTTCGATGCATCCGTCGACGACCTTGAAGAGGTCGAAGTCGATCGTCTCGAAGCTGAGCTTGCCGGCTTCCATCTTCGAGAAATCCAGGATGTCGTCGATCAGGTGCATCAGCACCTCGGACGATTCGCTCGCGGTGACGATGAAATCGCGCTGCTCGGTGTCCAGCGACGTGTTCTCGAGCAACTGAAGCATGCCGAGCACCCCGTTCATCGGCGTACGGATCTCGTGGCTCATGTTGGCCAGGAACTCGGCCTTGGCGTAGGCCGCGTTCTCGGCCGCCTCCTTCGCCTCCTCGAGTTCGCCGGTACGGGCCTGGACAAGTTCATCGAGCCGGTCACGGTGGGTACATGCCATCTCCAGCGCGCGACGCCGCTGGATGATGCCGGCGAGGATACGGGCGATGTTGTTGAGGAAGGCGCTGCCCGCGGCGTCGATCACCACCCCCTCGTCGGTGTAGAGGTTCACCACCCCGAGGACTTCCTCCTCACTACGTACTGCGAGGCAGACGTGCCCGTGCGGCTGCATGCCCTCGAAGGTGATGTCGTGCTCGTGGTCGACGCTGCATGCCGAGTAGATCCCTTCGCTCAGCGCGGCGCGTCCGCACAGGCAGGTGCCGAACGGGACCACTGCGCAGAGTTCCAGCAACGGCTCGGCGAGGTTCACCTGGGCAACCTGGCGAAGGTAGCGCTGATCGTTGTCGGCGAGGAAGATACAGCCCTGTGCGCGCACGCCGAGCCATGGCAGCGAGGTCAGCTCGACCAGCACCGCCTGCAACTGTTCTTCGAGGCTCATGTCGTACAACGAGATCTCGAGAATGCGCGACACCACCTGCTGGCCCTGGAAATCACGCTGGATGCGCTGTTCGTTGTCACGACGCCGTGCCAGTTCGTCGCCGATTTGCCTCGACATGCGGTTGAACACCGCGGCCATATCCTGGAACTCGCGGCCGCTGTCGACCAACACGGTGGCGCTTCGGTCCCCCTCTCCGAGCCGTTCCATGCCCTTCTCGAAGGCCCGGATCGGCATGCCGACGAAACGGTGGAAGAAGTAGATCACCACACCGAGTGAAGCGAGGATCACCCCGAAGATAGGCAACAGGCCCAGTGCGGCTTCCTGAACCCCGCTCGCCAGGGTGCCCTCGAGCGGCACGCCGAGAGACTTGATCGCGACGTCACCGACCTGGTGGCCGAAACCCTGGCTGTTCGGGTACTTGTCGACGAGGCCGCGTGGCGCCTGATCGAGGCGGCCGTGGCACACGATGCAGTCCCCGGTGAACTCGATCGGTACCGCGAGGCTCAGGTAGGGGACCCCGTTGCGCTCGATGACACCGCGCCATTCGCGGACGCCCGGGTCGTGGCGAAACGCCTCGATGATCTCCTTTTCCCTGTCATCCGCGGTGTTGATCGGGTTGTGCGCGCCGACGGTCGCGAACTTGAAGTAGTACCCCGGATACGCCGCGAGGAAGCGGTCGATGAACTGCCGCGCAACGAAGCTGGTGGACATCAGCTCGGGCACGAATTCCTCGCTTCCGAGACGCTGTATAGCCTTGGGACGAAGCACGTGGCGCACGTAGTCCTGGGTCGCATCGACCGAGGTCAGCATCTGTGCGAGGGTGCGAAAGGCGTTGTCGTGGGCGTTGCGCTTGCCCTGCTGGTAGATCAGGAACGCCGCGACGCAGAACAGGATCGTGAACAGGAGCAGGATCCAGAGGCCGAAGCGGGTCTGCAGTCTCAGCAAGTTGCGTCGCCCGCGAACCTGCGCTCCCTGCGCTTGCGACGAGCCGGGTCCCTCCTCCACGGCGGCTATCTCCATGCCTATCAGCCGAACACCATTTCCATTATCCGGGTCGACCACCACTCGAACCAGGTGACCCGCTTGCCGAGCTGCATCGAGAGCTGGTCGGCGCTGCCCTGGATCCTGCGCCCCTGCTTGAATTCGATCGCCGGCAGGCCGATCTCCGCGTTGCACGCCCAGTGATCGGGGTTGTAGATGGTGCAGCTCTCGTAACGACCGGGCGCACCGTCCTCGATGCGTCGCGTCACGCTGCGGTTGCCGAGGTCAAGCTCGTAGACGACCCGATCGTCGGTGGCCCAGTCTTCGCAGTCGCGCAGGCTCTCGCTCGCCTCGTCGACGCAGCGCAGGCGGTACTCCACGACGGTGTTTTCCTGGCCGAAGCAGCCTCCGAGTAACGGCAACATCAGGAACAACAGGATGGTCGGGCGCAAGTTCTCGAACTCCTTTTCACGGCAGGACCGCATCATAACGCAGCCGGCACCCTGACCGTGGCCGCATCCGGATGCGGCCGAAAAGGTTTACTTGCGCGTCAGTCGGCGGCGTTCGAGCTCAAGTGTCGGGACGACCAGGTAGAACAGGAAGCTCGCGACCAGGAAGCCACCGGTCAGGGCCTCCTCGTCCGCCCCCATGACGGCGAGCAGGCCGAGCACGACGAATGGTGCGGCCATCTTCGCCAGCGAACAGAGTGATTCAGTGTTGCACACCATGGCCTCTTCTCCTCCTGACTCGCGCCTCTCTGGCGCGGCATCCGCCCCGCTTGCCGGTCTTCGCCGGTGTCGATGGTGGATTGTCAGCAAGGATGACAACCTCCGAACAACCCTACAATTCGGAAAATTACTTACCCGCCAGCATGCTGCAGTGCAGCGCCAACGATGCGCCCGGTTCAGCGGCGCAGCAGGCGACGCATCGCCCACAGGCCGAACAGCGGACCCGGCAACAGCAACCAGGCGACCTGCTCGTGCAGCGCGTCCCAGCGCACCGTCGCCAACTCGATCGCCACCACGGTGATCAGGAAGCCGAGGCTGTTCTGGATCGCCAGCGCACTGCCGACCAGCTGCGGCGGGCAGGCACCGGCGGAGAGCGCCGAGAACTGCGGTGAGTCGGCGACCACGGCAACGCCCCAGACCACCATCCCGGCGAGCAGCAGCGCCGCGGGCAGTGCCTGCATGAACGGGAACAGCAGGCAGAAGCCACCGGAGACGGCCAGGGCCGTGAACGCCACACGGGCGCTGCCGATGCGCCGGCTGAGTTCCCCACCAACGATGCAGCCGAGGGCCCCGGCGCCGATCACCGCGAAGCTCGCCAGCGAGACCGCGCGCGCATCGACCCCACCCCCCTCCAGCACCCGGGCCAGCAGCAGCGGCACGACGGTCCAGAACGCGTAGAGCTCCCACATGTGGCCGAAATAGCCGAACGCCGCACCGCGGTAGGCCGGCACGCGGAACGCCGCGAAGACGTGCCCCATCCGCACATCGTGGCGGCGCGGCAGATGCGGCCCGTCCCCGGTCACGAACACCAGCACCGCGGCAACCAGTGCCAGCAGCGACGAACAGACCACCACCGCCTGCCACGGCCAACCGCCACCGAGCACCCGCACCAGGTGCGGCAGCGCGGTGCCGAGCGTCAACATGCCCACCAGCCAGCCCAGCACCTGCCCGGTGCGCTCCGGCGCCCAGCTGACCACCAGCTTCATGCCCAGGGGGTAGATGCCCGCCAGGGCCAGTCCGGTGGCGAAACGCAGTGCCAGGGCGGCGCCCATGTTGCCGTCGACCAGGGTGAATGCGGCGTTGGCCAGCGCGCCACCGAGCGCAGCGACCGCGAAGATGCGGCTCGCGGCATGGCGGTCGGCGAAGCCGCTCAGCGAGATCAGCAGCGTGCCGACGATGAACCCGGCCTGGACCGCCGAGGTCAGCGCACCGAGCCCGGCCGCGCCGATGCCCCACGCCGAGGCCAGGTCGTCGCCGACGCCATTGACGCTGAACCAGAGCGACGTGCCCATGAACTGGGCGAGGACCAGCACGCGCAGCGCGCGGCGTGCGGTTCCGGCTGCGCCGTCTGTCTCGTTCACGGCATGCCAGGCCGGGCCGTCAGTCGAGGTCGACCGTCAACCCGATCGCCTCGATGCCCGTCTTGGCGCACAGCTCGTCGTCCTCGGAGGCCGCGCCGGAGATGCCGACCGCGCCGATCACCGTGCCGTCCGCATCCCGGATCAGCAGGCCGCCGGGCAGGGCGACGACGCTGCCGTTGGACATCGCGTTGAGCGCGATGATGAACCCTTCCTGGCGGGTCTCCTGCTCGTAACGGGTGGCCAGGTCGCGCGAATGGACACCCATCGCCAGTGCGCCCCACGCCTTGGCCTGGCACACCTTGGCACGCATGAAGGTCTGGCCGTCCTCGCGCGCCAGTGCCTTGAGGTGGCCACCGGAATCGAGCACCGCCACGGCGAGCGGTTTGAGCTGCATCTCGCGCGCCTTGGCAAGCGCGGCGGTGATGACCCGGTTGGCCTGGTCGAGGGTGATGTCGGGCATGCGACTCCTCCGGTAGCGTGACGAACGGTGCGCGCCTACTCTAGCCTATCGCGCACGATCTGCCCCTATCACAAGGGAGCGGTCCGAGGCGCTATAGTGTGCCCCCGAATGCCGCACGCCGCGGCCCTGAGACGAGGTTTCCAGCATGCCCCCGCTCACCGAAGGTCAGCGCGTTCCCGAGGTCACGTTCCGCGTGCGCCGCGATGGCGACTGGGTCGACCTCACCAGCCATGACCTGTTCGACGGCCGCACCGTGGTGCTATTCGCCCTGCCCGGAGCGTTCACCCCCACCTGTTCCGTAAAGCACCTGCCGCGCTTCAACCAGCTCGCGCCGGCGATCCGGGTCCACGGGGTCGACGAGGTGCTCTGCCTGTCGGTCAACGACGCCTTCGTCATGGACGCCTGGCGCGAGGCGCAGGGGGTGAGCGAAGTGCGCTTCATCCCGGACGGCAATGGCGATTTCACCCGCGGCATGGGGATGCTGATCGACAAGCGCGCCAACGGCTTCGGCGAACGCTCGCGACGCTACGCGATGCTGGTTCGCGACGGCGTGATCGACAAGCTCTTCGCCGAGGATCCGCGCCCCGACGGCACCGAGACCTACTGCGTCTCCGACGCCGACACCATGCTGGCCCACCTGGCGAGCCTGTCGCACAAGGGCTCCACAACCGATTGATCCACGGCAGGGCGCCCCGCCCTGCCCGCCATCTCCCTTCATTCACGCATGGACCAGTTCACCACTTCCGACGGCAGCACGCTCCACTACGTGCGCAGCGGCCAGGGCACGCCCCTGCTGTTCCTGCACGGCTGGACCTCGAACCATCGCGAGTGGCTGCCGTTCGCCGAGGCGCTCGCCGACTGCCACTGCTGCGTCTGCTGGGATGCGCGCGGTCACGGCGGCCATGCCTACCCACCCGACCGGCCTAACAGCGTGCAGCGCATGGCGCGGGACCTGCGCGAGTTGCTCGAGCACCTCGCGCTCGGACCGGCCGCGCTGCTCGGCCACTCGATGGGTGCGTTGACGATCTGGGAATACGTGCGCACGTTCGGCACCGAGGGCATCGAGCGACTCGTGCTGGTCGACCAGTCGCCCAAGCTCCTGACCGACACGGACTGGCGTCACGGCATCTATGGCGATTTCGACAGCGCGCGCAGTGACGGTTTCATGGCCCGCCTCGAGGACGACTTCAGCGACGCGGTCCTGACGCTGGTCGGTGAGGGCAACAATCCACGCGCCCGGAGGGCGCACGCCGGCGACGATCCCGCCCTGGGCCGGGTGCGTGATTACCTCAGTCGCCTCGATCCGGGCCCGCTGATCGAGGTCTGGAAGAGCCTCACGCGCGCCGACTACCGCGACGTGCTGCCGACGATCGACGTGCCGACGCTGCTGGTTCACGGTGACGCAAGCCACTTCTACAGCGTCGAACTCGCCGAATACGTGCGCGGCTCAATCCCCGATGCGCGCCTTCACGTCTACGAGGGCACCGATCACTCGCCGCACCTGTGGCAGCGCGAGCGTTTCCTCGACGACCTGAGGGCGTTCTGCCGCTGACAGCGCTCAGCGTGACTGCGCGCGCAGGCGCGTCAGGATTTCCTTCGATTCCCAGTCGTAGGCACCAACGACCTGCAACACCAGCCGACCATCAGGGTCGACCACGAAGCTGGTCGGCAGCCCCTGCACTCGCCACGCCTCGGACACCTTCGATGTCGGATCGAGCAGCTTGGGCAGGTCGAACGGGTAACGCGCGAGGTAGGCGTTGACCTCGACCGCATCCTGGCCCATCGCCACGGTGACGAAGCGCACTCCGTCCGAGTCGAGGGTACGCGCGGTTCGCACCATGCCCGGCAGCTCATCGCGACATGGCAGGCACCAGGTGCTCCAGAAACTGACCACGAGGACCTGGCCACGATAATCCTCGATTCGGTGTTTGCGGCCATCGATATCTATCAGTTCGAGTGCGGGAGCATCTCGCGGCTCGAGTTCATGCACACCGTGCGGCATACCGGCATGCACCGGCATGGAGAACCAGGCCGCGCCGAGCAATAACACGACGCCGAACCAGGCTACGCGTCCCGGGCCGGCATCGTTTTGCAAAGAGCATCCCCGCATGCTTAGTTGCTGGTCAGCGCACCAGGCCAGAGGTGGCGTGCCGCCTCCTGGTCGACCAGGTCCTGTGACCAGACCAGCTCGCCATCGACACGGAACTCGTCGACGGTGATGGCGTTGTACTTGCGGTTGAGCTGGCCGGTCGCCTCGATGGGCCGCATCACGTGACGTACCTTGACGTCGCGCGGGATGTTGACGAGGAAGAAGTATTCCCCATTGGCCTGCTGGAGGACGAAGTCGGCCTCGAGCGTGACGTGAGGATCGAGCCGGTCGACCGGGCACGAGGTGCCACGCTCGGCGCAGTCATGGCCGTTGAGGCGGCCAGTCAGGATTTCGGCACTCACCGTGACCGTTGACCAGAAAAGCATGCCGATCAACGGCATGCCCTGCATGAATGACTTGAATGAAAGGGCGCGCATGGCGATCTCCTGTATGGCGGGGCCGAACCGTGAGACGCGGCAAGTCACCCCGTGTTATCCAAGAGACCGTGGCGGCGGCTTTTCGCTTACCCGGTACCTGCGGTGCTTGCCCTCGCAAACACCTGGGGGATAATGCACCCGATGAGCGGCCATGCAGCATCCGCCACTTCCCGCCCGTCGCACGCACGCCTTCTCGCTGCGGCTAGCCTGGCGTTCTGCCTCGCGCTGCTGCCATCCCTGCTCCTTGCCCAGGCCAGCGCCCAGAACCAGGCCGTGGCCGTGGCCAAGAAACTCGAGCTGCTGCAGCGCTACCTCGACTCCAAAAGCGCACAGAAGATCGCCGACAGCGAGAACGGGGCGGCCATCGAATTGCTGAAGCGCGCCCGCGAGCGCGGCGACCAGGCGCTGCAATCCTACAATCGCGGCGACATGGCGATCGCCGGGGAACGGCTAACCGAGGCCTTCCGTGCCTACACTGAAGCGCTCGACGTGGTGCGCACCAAGCGCTCCGGGCACGCGGAGGTCAAGAAACAGAACGACGGATTACGCGAGGAGATCGCTTCCTACCTGCAGGCGTTCGACGAGGCGCTGCTGGCCAAGGGCCCCGCCGCGGCCGGTCTGCTGAACCGCGGCCGGGTAAAGGAGCTGCTCGACGAGAGCCGATACCTCGAGCAGAACGGCGATCCGCAGACCGCGCAGAACCGTCTCAAGGAGGTCTACAACATGGCGGTCGGGGCATTGACCCGGGTCCGCCAGAACGAGACGGTGGTCTACTCGCTCGACTTCCGCACCCCGGCCGACGAGTACCGATACGAGCAGAACCGCCACCAGAGCTACACGATGCTGGTCGACCAGATGCGCCAGTCCTCCGAGCTCAGCGAGCAGGCGCTCAAGCTCGCCCAGCGCTATGCCGACGAGGGTGCGAAGCTGCGCACCGAGGCCGAGACCCAGGCCGCAGCAGGGCAATTCGACACTGCGATCAAGACCATGGAAGAGGCGAACAAGCGCCTGGTGCGCTCGCTGCAGATGATGGGACTGTCCATCCCCGGCTGAATCGGGCGCCGGCCGGCCGGTCGGCGGCGAGGAACTAGACGACCTTCACCACCGCCGTCATGCCGGCCTCGGCGTGGCCGAGGATGTGGCAGTGGAACATCCAGTCGCCCGGATTGTCAGCGACGAAGGCCACCTTGGCCTCATCTCCGGGACCCAGCAGCACCGTGTCGAGCCGCAGGCCGGTGCGGTGCGGCTGACCGCTGTGGCTAAGCACCTCGAAATGGTGCCCGTGCATGTGCATCGGGTGCGGCCAGGCCGAGTGGTTACGGAACTGCAGCACCGCCGTCTCGCCACGCCTGAAGGTGAATTGCGGTGGCATGTCCATGCGGTAGCCGACCACGCCGTTGATCGCCCACATCTTGCCCATCATCACCAGCTGCGCCATGCCGGCGATCTGGCCACGCAGCTCGGCTCGGTTCAGGTCACCGAGGTCGCCGCCATCGAGCACCACGTCGTAGCTCTTCGCCGCGGCGAGGTTCGGCGTCTCGATCGGGTTGGGATCGAGTCGCATGCCCTCGGCAGGAACGGCGCCTGCGGGTAGTAGGTGTCGATCACCGAATTGCGACTGCCCGGCGCCCCGGTCAGATCGACGATCAGGTCGACACGCTGCGCCGGGCCGATCTGCACCACGCCTCCATGCGGCCGGACCGGGTCCACCGGTTGGCCGTCGTAGGCCACGACCCACGGATCGAGATCGCGGAACTGCAGGGCGAAGACACGCGCGTTGGCCGCGTTGACCAGGCGTAGGCGGATACGCTCGTTGCTGCGCGCCGCGAAGTCCTCGGAGATGCGGCTGTTGACGGTGATGGTGTTGCCGAGGCGGCCGGCGCGCGCGAAGTCACGCTGGTTGTCGAAGTCGTCGACGATCTGCGCGGCATTGTCGAGCCGCCAGTCGTCGAGCACCCAGACCACGTCGCGATCGACCATCGGTTGTCGCGGCTCATCGACCACCAGCACGCCGTAGACGCCACGCCCGACCTGTTCGCCGGTGTTGACATGCGAGTGGTACCAGTAGGTGCCGGCATCCGGCGGCGTGAACTCGTAGGTGAACGACTGGCCGGGCATGATCGGCTGCTGGGTCAGCAGCGGCACCCCGTCCATGGCATTGGCGATACGCAGGCCATGCCAGTGCATCGTGGTCGGCTGCACCAGGTTGTTCTGCACCACCACGCGCATCGTCTCGCCCTGCGTGCAGCGCAGGATCGGTCCCGGCACCTGTTCGTTGACCGCCCACACCCCGGTCCTGGGGAACGGCGCGTCGGCGAGCTGGATCTCACCGGGGGCGAGATTCAGCGTGTAGTCACGCGTTGGTGCGGCGAGCAGGCGGGCCGGCAGTGAACTCCCGGCGGCGAGTCCCACACCGGCCTGGAACAGGCGACGGCGGGAGATCGGGAAGGCGTCGTTGATCATGCAGCTATTGTGCGTACAGCCTTGGTGCGCATGCAACCATCATGAGGCACGCGATCTGACCGTGACCGGTCGTGTCAAACGGCGTTGGCAGGCAGCGTCTGGTCGTGGATGCGCGCGAATTCCTGCGCGCAGTCGTGGAAGGCGTCGAACAGCTGCGGATCGAACTGGACCGCATCGTTGGCGTTGGCCTCGCGCATCCTGGCCACGGCCTGGTCGTGGGCCAGCGGCGGACGATGCGGCCGTACCCGGCGCAGGGCGTCGTAGGCATCGGCGAACTGGAACACCCTGGCCGCGAAGGGAATCGATTCACCACGCAGGCCGAGCACGCCGTAGCCATCGTGGCGCTCGTGGTGGTAGAGCGCCACCTCGTGCGCGGCGAGAAGTGGACCGTCCTCGAGCCACAGCCGGTCGATGATGCTGTTGACCAGGTACGCCCCTGCACGGGTGTGGGTGTCGAGCAGGAGCCGCTCGTTGCTGTCGATCACGCCACGCTTGGCGAGAATCTCGCTGGGCACCGCGATCAGGCCGACATCGTGCAACCGTGCCGCGTAGACCAAGTCCTCGACGAACAGCGGCTCGCAACCCAGGTGCTCGGCAAAATGGCGGCAGTAGTTCGCGGTGCGCTCCAAATGGCCCGCACTGTCCGATTCACACCCCTGGGCGAGTCGCAGCAGCGCGAAGTAGTGCAATGCCTCGTCGAGTAGGGCGTCGTCGATCTGGCGTTGCGGATCCTCGGGCTCGTCGGCGAACTGCCGGTGTGCCGTGCGGTAGGCCAGCAACTCGTCGCGTGTGAAGGCTGTGGCGAAATCGGTGACGAAGTTCTTGCGGTCTTCGATCAGCGGTGCGACGGCGGAGCTAACCGCATCGGCCTGGGCCGGCTCGAGCACGGAGATTGCTGCCAGCGACTCGAGCGAATCCGCGAGGTGATCGAGGCACGACTCGATACGCTCCAGGCCGATCTGTTCATCCGGCCGACTTGCAGCGTTTCGTTCTTTCATCAGCCACCGTCACCCGCAAGGCACGACGGATCCGGATCAAACCAGCCAATCGCCCGCAAGAGGCGACCTGGAAGCCGCACCGGGGACCCTAATCGGCAGCGACGTCGAAGATACTAACGCCTCCGAGACGGCGCCTCAAGCGGTCCGGACGCCCCACCCATCGACAGGATCATGCATCGGCAGCAACGTCGAAGAGCCGGTCGAAATCGGCCTCGCAGGCCAGGAAGGCCGGCAGCAGATCGGGATCGAACTGGACCCGGCCGTCGCGGTTGCCGGCCCGCACCGCGACCACCGCCGCCGCATGGTCGAGCGCGGCTCGGTGGGTTCGCTGTCGGCGCAGCGTGTCGTAGACGTCGACGATGGCGAACAGCCGCGCGGCATACGGTATCGCCTCCCCCGCAAGCCCAAGCGGGCCGAGCCCATCGTAGCGTTCGTGATGGCAGCGAACGATGTCACGGCCCAGCGCCAGCGGACCGCCGTCGACCCCCAGCCTGTCACAGACGGTTTCGACGAGCGCGGCGCCGACACGGGTGTGGAGGTCGATCAACTGGGACTCGTAGCTGTCGACCCGGGCGCGGCTTTGGACCAGCTCTTCCGGAACCACCACCAGGCCGACATCGTGGATCAGCGCCGCGAATCCGATGGCGGTGCAGAACTCCGTGGGCTCGTCACGTGCCGCTGCGAGAGTGCGCACGAAGGCCGCGGTACGTTCGAGGTGCCCTCGCGACTCCGCGCCGTCGACCAGCGTGAGCTCGACCAGCGCGAACAGGTGCATCAGTTCATCATGCAGGGCCGCTTCGTCACCGGACCCGGCCAGGGCCCGGTAGTCATCGACGGCTGCCGGCGTCCAGGCCGCGCGGAAGTCGAGCAGGAAACGATCGCGCTCCTCGAGCAGTTTCGCGACCCGCCTTTCGAGAACGTGACGCTGCCCGGCGTCGAGCAGCTCGAGGTCGCCCAGGGCCTCGAGCGTCTCCGCCAGGCGGGCGAAGGTGTCGCGCGCCTGCCGGTTGGCCTGGCCTTCCTGCATCATTCAGTTGCCCCTGCTCGACGGCATGGCATCAGCCGCGGGCCGCGAGTCCGGCAAGGTAGCTCCGGAAACCTGCATTGAGCTCGGGATGCCGGAGCGCATACTCCACCATCGCCTCGAGGTAGCCGAGCTTGCTGCCACAGTCGAAACGCCGTCCCTGGAAGCGGTACCCGAGGATCCGCTCCTCGGCGAGCAGCGCGGCGATGGCGTCGGTCAGCTGGATCTCGCCACCGGCGCCCGGGGTGACCTGCTCGAGGAGGTCGAAGATGCGCGGCGTCAGGATGTAGCGGCCGACCACCGCGAGCGTCGATGGCGCGGCCTCCGGCGCCGGCTTCTCGACGATGCCGCGCAGCTGGCAGCTCTGCGCGTCGCAGGGATCGGCGTCGACGATGCCGTAGCGATCGGTCTCATCGGGCGCGACCTCCTCGACCCCGAGGACGCTGCACCGCTCCCGGTCGAACAGCTCCGCCATCTGCGCCAGGCACGGGGTGCCGTCGCCGTCGATCAGGTCGTCGGCGAGGATCACCGCGAACGGGTCGTCGCCGACCACCTTGCGCGCGCACAGCACCGCGTGGCCGAGACCGAGCGCCTCGGGCTGGCGGACGTAGACGCAGCTCACACCCGGCGGCACCACCCCACGAACCACCGCGAGCATGTCCCACTTGCCCTTCTTCTCGAGCTCGCTCTCGAGTTCGTAGTTCTTGTCGAAGTGATCCTCGATCGCGCGCTTGCTGCTGCTGGTGACGAAGATGAGCTCGTCGACACCGGCCGCGATCGCCTCCTCCGCCGCATACTGGATCAATGGCTTGTCGACGATCGGCAGCATCTCCTTCGGATTCGCCTTGGTCGCCGGCAGGAAGCGGGTGCCGAGCCCGGCAACGGGAAAGACGGCCTTGCGGATCATCGCGACTCCTTGCACCAGGGATGATGCCGGGCCCTGCTAAACTGGCCCGACGGCCGTCATCATACCCAGCCACTGGGACCGGCCCAAGCAGACCCTGCAGCGCCCATGGAACGACCGCCCCTGATCCTGATCGTCGACGACGATCCGGAAATTCGCAGCCTGCTCGGCGACTACCTGGTTCGCCAGGGATTGCGTGCCCGTGCCGTCGGCGACGGTGCCGCGATGTGGCGCGAACTCGAGCAGCAGGCCGTCGACCTGGTGGTGCTCGACATCATGCTGCCGGGCGATGACGGCCTCGAACTCTGCCGCAAGCTGCGTGCACGCTCCGCGCTGCCGGTGATCATGCTCACCGCGCGCGGCGACGCCACCGACCGCATCGTCGGCCTCGAGCTCGGCGCCGACGACTACCTGCCCAAGCCGTTCGACCCCCGCGAGCTGTTCGCGCGCATCCGGGCCACCCTGCGCCGCAGCGCCGGGCAGCTCTCGCCCGGCGTGGTCACTGCCCAGCGACTGCGGTTCGCCGACTGGTCTCTCGACCGCGTGCGACGCGAGCTGCGCGATCCGCAAGGCACCGTCGTGCCACTCAGCAGCGGCGAGTACCGCCTGCTGGAGATCTTCCTCGAACGGCCGAATCGCGCACTGGGGCGAGAGCTCTTGCTCGACCTGCTGCAGGGCCGCGAGGCGACCCCGTTCGACCGCAGCGTCGACGTCCAGGTCAGCCGCCTGCGTCGCCGCCTGCGCGACGACCCGCGTGATGCGCAACTGATCAAGACCGTGCGCCATGCCGGCTACCTGTTCGCGGCGCACGTCGAGAGCGTGGACGACTGACAGATGCACCTGCTGCCGCGCTCGCTGTTCGCCCGTCTCGCGCTGACGCTGTTCACGGTGCTGCTGCTCGCCCAGCTGGTCGCGCTGGGGATCCAGCTCTCCGATCGCGCCCAGGTCTTCTACCGTGCCATCGGCGTGCCGCTCGCCCAGCAGCTGGCCACCACCGTCAACCGCCTCGAGGGCCTGCCGCCGGAACGGCGTGGTGCCGGACTGCCCCGTTTCACCGGTCCACGGTTACGGCTTGCGTTGCAGCCGCGCCCGTCGCTCGCAGAGAAGGACTCGGCAGGCTGGCGCGGCGCGCTGCTGACCCGCCTGCTGCGCCGGGAACTCGGCGAGACGCGGCCGCTGCGCCTGGCGTTGAGCGACGCCCCGGGCCTGGCCGCCGGGATGCCGCCCGGACCGGGCGCGGCCATGCCCCGCGGCCCACGATTGCGCCGGCACATGGCGGAGATCGGGCTTCCCCCGGAGCGCGGCGTCTGGATCCAGGTCGAGATCGCTCTGGACGACGGCCGCTGGCTTGCCGTCGAGCGCCACCTGCCCAGGGAGCTGTTCCTGTCGCCGCTCAGGCTCATGGTCAGCCTGTCGGTGCTGCTGCTCGCGGCGATCGTCGTCTCGCTGCTCGCGGTGCGCTGGCTGACCCGTCCGCTGGCGCGCCTCGCGGGGGCCGCAGAGCGCCTGGGTCGCGATCTGGACCAGGCACCGCTGGCGGAGAACGGACCCGACGAGGTGCGACGCGCGGTGGGCGCCTTCAACACCATGCAGGCGCGCCTGCAGCGGCTGGTCAACGACCGCGCCCGGCTGCTGGCGGCGATCTCCCACGACCTCAAGACGCCGCTGACCCGCATGCGCCTGCGCAGCGCCATGCTCGACGACACGGCCCTGCGCGAGCGGCTCGAGGCCGACGTGGACGAGATGGCACGGCTGGTCGAGACCACGCTCGAATTCGCGCGCGACGCGACCGGCGAGGAGTCGGTCGTGCCGCTCGATGTCGACGCACTGGTCGGCAGTTTGCAGGCCGACTACGAGGAGACCGGCCAGCAGGTCGAAGTCGAGGGGCACGCCACCATGCCCTACCCCGGCCGCACGTCGGCGCTCAGGCGCGCGCTCGCCAACCTGGTCGACAACGCCCTCGCCTACGCCGGCACGGCCACGATCGAGATCGCCGACAGTGCGCGAGCACTCGAGTTGCGGGTACTCGACCGCGGGCCGGGACTGCCTGATGACGAGCTGGATCGCGTCGTCGAGCCTTTCCAGCGCGGCGAGGTCTCGCGCAGCCGCGCGACCGGCGGCACGGGCCTGGGACTCGCGATCGTGCGCGACATCACGCGCGTGCACGGTGGCGAACTGGCCCTGGCCAACCGGCCTGGCGGTGGGCTGGTCGTGACCCTGCGCCTGCCCCGGTGAAATGGCCGTCGCGATCGGGCATGATGCCCACGTTCCACGTCCGATCGAGATCATGACGCCCGAGGCTTACTGCGAGGCGCGCGCCGCGAAGAGCGGCTCGAGCTTCTATTACAGTTTCCGCCTGCTGCCGCCCGCACGCCGCGCGGCGATCACCGCGCTCTACGCCTTCTGCCGCGAGGTCGATGACGTGGTCGACGAGTGCAGCGAACCGGCACTGGCCGCGATCAAGCTCAAGTGGTGGGACGAGGAGATCGACCGCGCCTACGATGGCCGACCCGAGCACCCGGTCGGCCAGGCGCTCGCCGACCATGTGCGGCGTTATGACATGCCGCGCGACGTGCTGCACGAGATCGTCGCCGGCATGGCGATGGACCTGACGCGCCACCGCTATCCGGACACCGCCGCGCTGGCCGGCTACTGCTACCACGCTGCCGGCACCGTCGGCATCCTCGCCGCGCATGTATTCGGCTTCGAAGACCCGGCGACGCTCGTCTACGCGCGTGAGCTCGGTCACGCGCTGCAGCTGATCAACATCATCCGCGACGTGCGCGAGGACGCGGATCGCGGTCGCATCTACCTGCCGCAGGATGCCCTGGAACGCCACGGCATCGCCGAGGCCGACCTGCTGCGCGGGCAGCCGGCACCCGGTCTCGCCGACTTGCTGGCCGAACTCGCGACCGAGGCACGTACCCACCACGCCATGGCCCTCGAAACCCTGCCCGCCATCGACCGGGTCGCGCAGCGGACCGGGCTGGTGATGGGCGCGATCTACCTGGCCACGCTCGACGAGATCGAGCGCGACGGCTTCCGCGTGCTCGAGCACCGCGTGCACCTGACCCCGCTGCGCAAGCTGTGGATCGCCTGGAGCGCCGCACGGCGCGAGCGGCGCCTGGCGAAGCGGACCGGCTGAGGCGTGTCTCGCAAGGCTGTCGTCGTCGGCGGCGGTTGGGCCGGCCTGGCCGCGGCCGTCACGCTCGCCGCCGGGGGCATGCGCACGACGTTGCTTGAATCGGCCCCGCGGCTCGGTGGCCGGGCACGCACGGTCGACACGCCGCTCGGTGCGCTCGACAACGGCCAGCACCTGCTGATCGGTGCCTATCGGGCGTTCCTCGACCTGCTCGCCACGCTCGGCGTCGCCGAGAACACGCTGCTCGACAGGCGCACGCTGTGCATGCGCATGAGCGACCTCGCGGGCGGACGCGAGGTGGTGCTCGACGTGCCGGCGCTGCCCGCCCCGCTGCACCTGGCCAAGGGACTCGGCAGTGCACGCGGGCTGAGCGTCGGCGAACGCCTGGCCGCGGTGCGTTTCACCGGCTGGCTGCAGCGCCGTGGCTTCGATATCGACGACCGGCCGCTGGCCGGCCTGCTCACCGAGCGTCGCCAGCCCGCACACCTGACGCGCGCTCTGTGGGAGCCGCTCTGCCTGGCGACCCTGAACACCCCGCTGGCACGCGCTTCGGCACGCCTGTTCGCCGTGGTCCTGCAGAAAACCTTCACCGGCCATCGCAGCCATTGCGACCTGCTGCTCCCGCGCGCCCCGCTCGGCGACCTGCTGCCAGGACCGGCCGCGTCCTACCTTGCCGAACACGGAGGAGAGGTGCGCTGCGGCACGCGCGTGGTCGCGCTGGAGTCCCGCGACGGGCGGGTCACCGGTGTACGCCTGGACGACGGCACGCAAATCGTCTGCGACGACGTGGTGCTGGCGCTGCCGCCGCACGCGCTGGGACCGCTGCTCGAAGGCCACGCCGGACTCGCCTCCCTGCAGGCGAGGCTGTCGCGCTACGAATACCAGCCGATCTGCACCATCTACCTGCGCTACCCCCACGCGGTCGATCTCGACGGTCCGCTGCGCGGGGTCCTCGGTGGGGCCACCCAGTGGCTGATCGATCGCGCCGGCACCGGCCAACCCGGCGTGATCTCGGCCGTGGTCAGCGCCGAGGGCCCACACATGGCGCTCGCGCGTGACGCCCTCGCCAGCCAGGTCGCGGCCGAGGTCGCACGGCTGTTTCCGACCTGGCCCGCACCGGTCGAGCGGCTGGTGATCCGCGAGAAACGCGCCACCTTCGCCAGCGTCGCCGGCGTCGAGGCACTGCGTCCCGGATGCGCGACCCAGCTGCCCGGCTGCTGGCTGGCCGGCGACTGGACCGCCACCGGCCTGCCGGCAACCCTCGAAGGGGCTGTTTCGAGCGGGGTACAATCGGCGCACGCCATCGCCGCAACGCGGCATCCCCAGGCCTGATCTCCCGGAGCGCCCCGATGCCGACCGCCCCACCCGACGGTTACGAACCCGCTGCCGACCTGCTCGGCGGTCGCGTGATCCTCGTCACCGGCGCCGGTGACGGTCTCGGCAAGACCGCGGCGCTGGCCCTCGCGAACCATGGCGCGACGGTGGTCCTGCTGGGACGCAAGGTCAAACCGCTCGAAAGGGTCTACGACGCGATCGAACAGGCCGGCGGCCCGCAACCGGCGATCTACCCGCTGAACCTCGAGGGTGCCGTACCGCAGGACTACGAAGAGCTGGCGAAGCGCCTCGGCGAATCGCTCGGCCGTCTCGATGGCCTGCTGCACAACGCCGCGCAGCTCGGCACGCTGACCCCGATGCGCCTCTACGAGCCGGAGATCTGGGCGCGCGTCATGCAGGTCAACGTCAACGCCGCGTTCCTGCTCACCCGCGCCTGCCTCGACCTGTTGATGGCCGCCGACGACGCCTCGGTGGTGTTCAGCAGCGACCGTGTCGGCCGCCAGGGACGCGCCTACTGGGGCGCCTACGGCGTCTCCAAGTTCGCCTGCGAAGGGATGATGCAGATCCTCGCCGACGAACACGACGGGACCAGCCCGGTGCGCGTCAACAGCCTCGATCCCGGCGCGGTGCGCACCAGCGGCTACCTGGCCGCCTACCCCGGTCTCGACCCCAACAGCCTGCCGCTGCCCAAGACGGTGATGCCGTGGTACCTGTGGTTGCTGGGTCCCGACAGCCGAGGTGTGACCGGACAGGCGGTGACGATTCCCTCCGAGATCGCACCCCAAGGGGCGTGATGCCGCCCCGGCAAGGCACCCTCGTGCGGGCGGACTCGCCAAGCGCGCACTTCGGCCTCAAGCTCCTTCAGCACGGCCGCTCGGACACAGTTTGAACAGGCAGCAACCGGCGCAGCGCGGTCGCGGCCGGCAATGCGCCTTGGCGTGCTGCACGATCAGTGCGTGGTACTCGTTGAACAGCGGGGCGTCGGCACCAAGAGCCCCCTCGCAGGCCGCGCGGAGCGCCTCGTAGGGCTCCCGCCCCTCGACCATCCCGAGCCTCGCGAACAGGCGCCGCGTGTAGGCGTCGATGACGAACACCGGTCGGTCGAAGGCGTAGAGCAGGATGTCGTCGGCGGTCTCGGGCCCGACCCCGTGCAGCCCGAGCAGCGCGTGTCGCAGGCGGCCGGTCGGCCAGTGACGCAGCCTCGCATGGCGACCTTGTTCGACGTACCACGCGCAGAGCGACCGCAGGCGTACCGCCTTGACGTTGAAGTAGCCCGAAGGACGCAGCAGCTTGGCGAGCCGGTTCTCCGGCAGCGCAAGCAGCGCGGCCGGCTCCAGCGCCCCGGCCTCCCGCAGGTTGGCGATCGCATGCTCGACGTTGGTCCAGGCGGTGTTCTGGGTCAGCACCGCGCCGACGAGCACCTCGAAGCGGGTGCGTGCCGGCCACCAGTGCTGCGGGCCGTAACACGCCAGCATGCGCCGGTAGACCGCGCGCAGCCGTCGCGACGGCACGCGCAAAGTCAAGGTTCAGTCCCGGAAATTGCTGAACTGCAGCGGCAGGTCGATGTCGTCGGCGCCGCGCAGCAGCGCGATCACCTGCTGCAGGTCATCGCGCTTCTTGCCGGTCACGCGGACCTGCTCACCCTGGATCTGCGCCTGCACCTTGAGCTTGGTCGCCTTGATGCGCTTGACGATGCCGCGCGCGAGGTCGGTGTCGACGCCGTGGCGCAGGGTCACCTGCTGGCGCGCCTGTTTCCCGGACTGTTCCGGCTCACCGATGTCGAGGCAGCCGGTGTCGATCTTCCGCTTGGCCAGCTTGCCGCGCAGGATGTCGAGCATCTGCGCGAGCTGGAACTCGGCCTCGGCGACGATCGTGACGACGTGCTCTGCACGCTCGAAACGGGCGTCGATGCCCTTGAAGTCGAAGCGGGTGCCCACCTCGCGATTGGCCTGGTCGACCGCGTTGCTGACCTCGTGGAGGTCGACCTCTGAGACGATGTCGAATGAGGGCATCAGGTGATCTATTTTCGTCCGTTGATGGGCCGATCATCCGCCTTGTCGCGCCGGTCATGCAACACGACGATCGAACGCGTATGGGTCGCGATGCCCGCCTCGGTCTCGATCGAGAGGATCACGGTGTACTCGCGCCCATCCTTGTCGTTCCCTCGACGGGACACCTCGACCAGTGGGCTCGCTCGATAGCCTGTTGCATCAGCGACGATCTCCAGTTCGCCACTTCCGCTGTATTCGCCGTATTCGTCAATGACCTCGTAGCTGGCCGCGAGGATCGAACAGCCGACGGGAAGATGCAGATCGCCGAACAGTTCGACCGAGCGGGTCGAGTGGTTGGGCGCCCAGAGCTCGAAGTCGTTGTCGCTTGCGTCGATGAACTCGGCGCCCGTGCAATCTGCTCCGACCGTGACTGTCAGCTCAACGCCGTCGCCACGCTGGAAGGAGTGCGCGCCACCAGAGACGAAACCGAGCAGACGACCACGGTAGGTTCCGGGCTTGGCGTCATCTGGGATGTCGAGCGTGACCGTTTGCGATGCCGACGAAGCAAACCAGTGCCACTTGGCCTTCAGGGGCCCGATCCAGTCACCTGGCAGGCCCTCGTCCTCGTACCACATGAACGGAGCCACCGCGAATGCACCATCAGCCGTGATGGTGTAGCTGAAAGACTTGCGCTCACCCGGCCCAAGGGTGATCTCCATTTCGCCGGGCGAGTAGACAGGGGCTGCCTGGAGAGTCATCGGCAGCAGCAGCAACAAACACGAGAACCAACGAATACCCATCTCAGATCAGCCTAACTTATTGATATCTTTTGATACCACAAGTCATGGGGTTGATTCTGAGACGCAGTTCACATTTTCGGCAGCCGCCTTCTCGAAGCGGAAGATCAGCGCTGACGTTTTGCTCGCCCGTGCGGTCGCCGAGCCGGATCGCTCACATGACGGCCAGCAGACCGACGTGGCTGCTCAGGGACCTCGAGGCCAACGCCGCTGTAGAGCGCCCGGGTCTCGGTTGGAGTCAACTCCCGCCACTTCCCCGGCCGCAGCTCGCGCGCCAGCCGCACCGGCCCGTAGCGCACCCGGATCAGCCGGCTGACGGTGTGGCCGAGCGCCTCCCAGAGCCGGCGCACCTCGCGCTTGCGGCCCTCCTTGAGCACCACGTGGTACCAGCGGTTGGCCCCCTCGCCGCCCGCCTCGACCACCTGCTCGAAGCTGGCCGGGCCGTCGTCGAGCTGGACCCCGATGGTCAGCTGGCGGCGCTGCTCGACGCTCACCTCGCCGAGCACCCGCACCGCGTACTCGCGCTCGACGCCACCCGACGGGTGCATCAGGCGGTGTGCCAGCGTGCCGTCGGTGGTCAGCAGCAGCAGGCCGGCGGTGTTGATGTCGAGGCGCCCTACCGGGATCCAGCGACCGGCCTGGATCTTCGGCAACGCCGGGTAGATGGTCGGACGCCCGTCGGGATCGCTGCGCGTGACCAGCTCACCGACCGGCTTGTGATAGGCGATGACACGCGGCGCCTGGGAGGTGGCACGCTCGACCGGCAGCGGCTTGCCGTCGAGGCAGATGCGCTCGCTTCCGACGACCTGCTGGCCGAGGCTTGCGGTCTCGCCATCGACGGTGACGCGACCCTCCCGGATCCAGCCCTCGATCTCGCGACGCGAACCGTGGCCGGCACCCGCCAGCAGCTTCTGCAGCCGCTCGGGTGGCCGCGAGGTGGATTCGGGGCGCTTCAGTGGAGCGACTCGCTGCCGGGTCGGGCCAGGGCCTCCGGCGTCTCTTCCTGCGTCGCCTCGAGCGTCTCTCCCTGCGTCGCCTCGGCGACCTGCTCTCCGGCGGCTTCACCATCGGCCAGGTCCGGTGCCGCCGCTGCCTCCCCGACGTCCTGACCATCGTCTGCCGAGCGTGCTTCGCTGCCGTCTTCGGCATCCGCGGCCGCCTCGGCGAGCTCGCGCAGCTCGGGATCGAAGGCGTCAAGATCGACCTTGGGTGGCGCCACGTCGTCGAGTTCGAGCTCGGCATTGATGCTGTCGATGTCGCGCAGCTCGCTCAGTGTCGGCAGTTCATCGAGGCTCTTGAGTCCGAAGTAGTCGAGGAACTTGCGCGTGGTGCCGTACATGCCCGGCTTGCCGGGCACGTCGCGGTAGCCGACCACCCGTACCCACTCGCGCTCCACCAGCGTGCGCATGATCGAGCTGGCGATGGTCACGCCGCGCACGTCCTCGACCTCGGCACGGGTGATCGGCTGGCGGTAGGCGATCAGGGCCAGCGTTTCGAGCAGCGCCCGCGAGTAGCGGCTCGGGCGCTCGTCCCACAGCCGCGACACCCATTCGGCGAGGTCCGGGCGCGACTGCACGCGGTAGCCGCTGCCCACTTCGACGAGTTCGATGCCGCGCTCGGCGTAATCCTCGGTCAGCGCGAGCAGCGCCTGGCGCAGCTCCGCGCGCGGCGGCGCCTCGCCTTCGGGGAACAGCCGTTCCAGGGTATCGAGGTCCAGCGGCCGGCCCGCGGCCAGCAGCGCCGCCTCGAGAATGTTCTTGAGCTGGTTCGGTTCCATGATCATCTCCGTGTCGCGGCCTGCGTCCACTTCAGCTCTCGAGCGGCAGTTCGGGGTTCGCTTCGTGTCCCGTCGCACGCACGTGCAACGGTCCGAACGATTCGGCCTGCGCAATCTCGATCAGCGTCGCCTTGAGCAGCTCGAGGATGGCGAGCATCGATACCACCACCCCCGCACGCCCCTCCTCGGGGGCGAACAGCTGGCTGAACTCGGTGAAATGGTCGTGGCGCAGCTGGGTCAGCAGCGTCGACATGCGCTCGCGCACCGACAGCGGCTCACGCTCGATCTGGTGGTGGGAGAACATCTCGGCACGGCGCAGCACCACCGCCAGTGCACCGAGCAGCTCCTGCAGCTCGACCTCGGGTTCGACCCGGGTGACCTTGCGCGCCGCCACCTCGACCTCCGCCGG
>JAACFL010000047.1 GCA_009937385.1 Gammaproteobacteria bacterium
CAGCACGGCGACCAATCACCGCCGTAGGTTCCACATGGTCAATTCAGGGGCTTGGAACTATAACTGGGGAGCACACCCGGACGTGCCCTGCCGCGTGATCCACCACGCGCCCTCTCACCCCACATGCAGGAGCCATGTCATGTCAGGACTCACCATCAAGTCGTTCACCGCACCCGACGAGGTGCGCCCCTTCGTCGCCATGGGCCATGCCGACGTCGTCGATCTCGGCCCGTGCGTCGCCATGCGAGGCGTGTTCGAGCCGGGCTGGAAGTGGAAAGAACACGTCGCGCCGCTTGCCGACACCCACAGCTGCGAGGCCCCGCACCTCCTCTACTGCATCACGGGTCGCATGAAGATCGTCATGAACGACGGTTCCGAGGGCGAATTCGGCCCCGGTGACGTCATCCGCATCGAGCCCGGCCACGATGCCTGGGTGGTCGGCGACGAGACCTGCGAGGTGATCGATTTCGGCGGCTTCATGGACTACGCCAAGGGCGGCTGAGCCGGCCTGCCCACTTCCTGAATCGCGCCGTGGGGTGGCACCTACACGTTGCGAGACGTTGTAGGAGCCACCCCCGGGCCGCCCTCAGGAGGAATTACTGCTGCGCAATAAGCGGCTCGGCCGCCGTCCCGATCGCAACAAGCATGTGGCTCACGACGCCGCCTTCCCGGCCTTTCGCTTGGCCTTCTTGCCGCCCTTGGCGCCCTTTTTCTTACGTTTCTTGCCGTCACGCTTCTTGCCGCCCTTGCCGAGGCCGGTCTCTTCGCGGGCCGGAACATCCGCGCGCGCGGCGATCCACTCGACGATCTCGGCCGGCACCTTGCGCGCACGCGAACTGACGTAGATGCCGATATGGCCACCGCGAAACGCGTACTCGGTGTAGTCGTCGCTGCCGACCCGCCCGGCCAGTGCCAGCGACGCCGACGGCGGCACCAGGTGGTCGGCGGTGGCGTAGACGTTCAGCACCGGCATGGTGACGTTGGCGAGATCTACGCGACGGTCGCCCAGCTCCAGGGTGCCGTTGACGAGCGCGTTCTGCTGGTAACACGCCTTGACGAACTGGCGAAACGCCTCCCCCGCCTGGTCGGGGCTGTCGAAGATCCAGTGTTCCATGCGCAGGAAGTTGCGCACCGCGGCGGGATCGTCGACCAGGTCGACCAGGTCGACGTACTTCTGGCCGGTCAGCCGGAACGGCTTGAGCGCCATGAACACCCAGTTGAGCCAACCGCCGGGGATGTTGCCCATGCTGTCGACCAGCAGGTCGACGTCGAGCTCGCGCGCCCAGGCACCGAGCAGGTTGTCGGGGGTCTGGAAGTCGACCGGCGTGACCATGGTCACCAGCCGTGCGATCCGTCCCGGGTGCAGCGCCGCGTAACAGAGGCTCAGGGTCCCACCCTGGCAGATCCCGAGCAGGTTGACCGGCGTGCCGTCATGGCGCGCACTGACCGCGTCGACACACCGATCGAGGTAGCCGTTGACGTAGGTGTCGAGGGTCAGGCCGCTGTCGCCGGCGTCCGGGTAGCCCCAGTCGACCAGGTAGACCTCGAGCCCGGCGGCGAGCAGGCCGCGGATCAGCGAGCGGTCGGCCTGCAGGTCGGTCATGGTCGGGCGGTTGACCAGCGCATAGACGATCAGGAGCGGCCCAAGCCCGGGCTGCGGCCGCTCGGGACGGTAGTGGTACAGGGTCAGCTTGTCCTCGCGGTAGATCGCCTCGCGCGGCGTGCCGCCCGGCGTCACCTTGTCCAGGCCGCGCAGCAGACCGACCCCGGTCGCCAGGCGCTCCTGGAACAGCTGCACCTCGTCGAGCAGCGCGGCCGCGTCGACGCGGAATGGCGTCGTGTCGCCCGGCGCGCTCACCTGCCGGCTCCAGCGGCATGCAGCCGGCACAGGGCATGGGCCAGCTGCGCCTGTGCGGCGGCGAACGCCTCCGTCGGCGCCTGTTCGGCGTAGGCCGCCTCGCTGGCATCGACCCACAGGTCGTAGAGCGCACGCAGGCTGGTGATCGTGGCGCCGGCGTCGTGCTGCTCGTTGAGCTCGCGCTGCAACCGGTCGAGGGCATCGCGCTGGATGTCGGCGAGGCGCGCCGCGTAGCCGTGCAACGCGGTGATGTAGCCGGTCATCGCCTCGCCCCCGCCTGCCTGCGGCTGCGGCAGGCCGAAGCCACTCGCCAGCTTCTGCCATTCGCCGAGCAGACCACCGAGCGCTCCGGCCGGGTGGGCGTCGCCATCGGCGTCCGGTTCGAGCGTGGCGCGCACCCTGGCCAGCGTGTCGTCGAATACCGCCCGCCAGTCGGGGGGCGTGCCGTCGCGCGCCTGGGCGGTGAGGGTCTCGCCGAGTGCCTCTGCGAGCTGCAGGAACTGCCGCCCCTGGTCGAGCAGCCTTCCGGCCACCTCGCCACCCGGCGTCGAGGCATCGCACCAGCCGGCCAGCGCCGCGGCCGGGTCGCCGGCCGGGTGGGTGGTGGTGTCACCGCCGAGCCACGCCTGCCAGGCCCGTTGCTGGTCCTGCAGCCACTGCCGGGACATCGCTTCGTAGGGGGAGGTCGGGTCGCTCATGGCGCCCTATTGTAGGTCGGAGGCGCAAGCGACTTCATGACACATCGCAGACGCCGGGCAGGTGCGACCTGAAGAAGGGCCCCATGCGGCATGGTGGAACTTCAGATCGACATGCGCAGCCATTCGCCACAGGTCACGCTGTCGGGCTGAAGCCCGACCTACAAGAGGTCATCACCGGCTTTGTAGTGTAGGTCGGACTTCAGTCCGACGCGGCCTGGATGCCGGGACCAAGCCCGACCAACAGGAGGCCATCTCCGGTGTTGTTATGTGGGTCGGACTTCAGTCCGACGCGGCCTGAACGTCGGGCTGAAGCCCGACCCACAGGAGGAGATCACCACCGGCGTTGTTTTGTAGGTCGGACTTCAGTCCGACGCGGCCTGGATGTCGGGCTGAAGCCCGACCCACAGGGAGAATCCCGCGAGCATGTGTTAAAGCAGCCCACAGGCCGCGACAGTGCGCCTTCAGGCGTGCGGCAACGTGACCCCGGTCTGGCCCTGGTACTTGCCGCCACGGTCCTTGTAGGAGGTCTCGCACACCTCGTCGGACTCGAAGAACAGCACCTGGGCGACGCCCTCGTTGGCGTAGATCTTGGCCGGCAGCGGCGTGGTGTTGGAGAACTCCAGCGTCACGTGGCCCTCCCACTCCGGCTCGAGCGGGGTGACGTTGACGATGATGCCGCAGCGGGCGTAGGTCGACTTGCCGAGGCAGACGGTCAGCACGTTGCGTGGGATGCGCAGGTACTCGACCGTGCGCGCCAGGGCGAAGGAGTTGGGCGGAATGATGCAGACGTCGGCGTTGACGTCGACGAAGCTCTCGTCGGCGAACGCCTTGGGATCGACGACCGCCGAGTTGATGTTGGTGAAGATCTTGAATTCGGCTGCGCAGCGGATGTCGTAGCCGTAGCTCGACGTGCCGTAGGAGATCACCCGGCCGTCCGCGCCCTCGCGGACCTGGCCGGGTTCGAACGGCTCGATCATGCCGTGCTGCTCGGCCATGCGCCGGATCCAGCGGTCGGACTTGATGGCCATGCGGATCTCCTCGTGTCGGTTCAGGCGTTGTCGATGACGATGCTCGGGAAGCGCGCGGCGAAGTTCTTCGCCTGCATGGAGAGCTTGCCGGCCACGCGCCGGGCGATCGCACGGTAGCTCTGTGCGATGGTGCTCTCCGGCTCGGCGACCACGGTCGGACGGCCGTTGTCGGTCTCCTCGCGGATGCGCATGTCCAGCGGCAGCGCACCGAGGAAGGTGACGTCGGCCTGCTCGGCCATCTTGACCCCGCCACCGGCACCGAAGATGTGCTCCTCGTGGCCGCAGCTGCTGCACACGTGGGTGCTCATGTTCTCGACGATGCCGAGCACCGGCACCTCGACCTTCTCGAACATCTTGAGCCCCTTGCGCGCGTCGAGCAGCGCGATCTCCTGTGGCGTGGTGACGATCACCGCGCCCGAGACCGGGATCTTCTGCGCCAGGGTCAGCTGCACGTCGCCGGTGCCGGGCGGCAGGTCGATGATCAGGTAGTCGACGTCCTTCCAGTTGGTCTCGTGGATCAGCTGGTCAAGCGCCTGGGTGACCATCGGGCCGCGCCAGATCATCGGCTGGTCCTGGTCGACCAGGTAGCCGATCGACATCGACTGGATCTTGTAGGCGACCATCGGCTCGAGGCTCTGGCCGTCGTCGGAATCCGGCCGTCCCGAAAGACCGAGCATGCGCGGCTGGCTGGGGCCGTAGATGTCGGCGTCCATGATGCCGACCGTGGCGCCCTCGGCGGCCAGCGCCAGCGCCAGGTTGACCGACACCGTCGACTTGCCGACGCCACCCTTGCCCGAGGCGACCGCGATGACGTTCTTGACGCCCTTGAGCGGTTCGACGCCCTTCTGGACCGCGTGCGCGGCGATCTTGGTCTGGATGTCGATGTCGACGTCGGTGACCCCGTCGACCTTCAGCACCTCGTCGCGCAGCTGCACGGCGAGCTTTTCGCACCAGCCGAGCGCCGGGTAGCCGAGGACCACCTCGATCTTCACGCTGCCGCCGTCGATGGCGATGTTCTTCACGGCCTTGGCGGCGACGAGGTCGGAATCTATGTGGGGGTCGACTACGCGCGCCAACGCAGCTTCCACCTGGTCCTTGGTCGGATCTGCCATGGTTGGATCTCCTGGAATTCTCTCTACTTTGATGGATGACCCTGCGCGCCAGCGCGCGGTCAGGTGCGGAATGTTACACCAGCTGTGACAACCCGCAGTACCCGCCGTTCGGTATAGGCATGACCTGGCGCAATCCCAAGCCTGATGCGGGTTTGCGGCCCGGTGTCGCTGGCGGGTCCCGGACGATCCTGCTAACTTACCGCCTCCTCCCGAACTGCCGCCGATGCGCCCCCATGAGCGACGCCCGCCGCAAGATTCTCGTCACCTCGGCCCTGCCCTACGCCAACGGGCCGATCCACATCGGCCACCTGGTCGAGTACATCCAGACCGACATCTGGGTGCGCTTCCAGAAGCTGCGCGGCAACGACTGCCTCTACGTCTGCGCCGACGACGCCCACGGCACGCCGATCATGCTGCGCGCCCAGCAGGAGGGCATCGCCCCGGAGACGCTGATCGACCGCATCGGCATGGAGCACCGCGCCGACTTCGCGGCGTTCGGCATCGAGTTCGACAACTACCACTCCACCCACTCGGACGAGAACCGCGAGTGCTCGGAGCTGATCTACACCCGGCTGCGCGACGCCGGCCACATCGCCCGGCGCACCATCTCCCAGGCCTTCGACCCGGTCAAGGAGATGTTCCTGCCAGACCGCTTCATCAAGGGCACCTGCCCACGCTGCGGCACCGAGGAGCAGTACGGTGACAGCTGCGAGAGCTGCGGCGCCACCTACAGCCCGACCGACCTCAAGGACCCGGTCTCGGCACTCTCCGGCGCGACGCCGGTACAGAGGGAGTCCGAGCATTTCTTCTTCCAGCTCGGCGACTTCGAGGCGATGCTGCGCGGCTGGATCGGCGGCGAGGCGAGCGACGGCAAACACCATCCTGCGATCCAGCCGGCGATCGCCGCGAAGCTCGACGAGTGGTTCGAGACCGGCCTGCAGGACTGGGACATCTCGCGTGACGCCCCCTACTTCGGCTTCGAGATCCCCGACCAGCCGGGCAAGTACTTCTACGTCTGGCTCGACGCGCCGATCGGCTACATGGGCAGCTTCCAGCACCTGTGCGGCCTGCGCGACGATCTCGACTTCGCGGCCTACTGGGAGCGCGACGCGGCCGAGAAGGCCGGCACCGAGCTCTACCACTTCATCGGCAAGGACATCGCCTACTTCCACACCCTGTTCTGGCCGGCGATGCTGCACGGCTCCGGGTTCCGCCTGCCCGACGCGGTCTTCTGCCACGGCTTCCTGACCGTCAACGGCCAGAAGATGTCGAAGTCGCGCGGCACCTTCATCATGGCGCGCACCTACCTCGACCACCTCGACCCGCAGTGGCTGCGCTACTACTTCGCGACCAAGCTCGGCAACGGCATCGACGACCTCGACCTGAACCTCGACGACTTCGTGCAGCGAGTCAACTCCGACCTGGTCGGGAAGGTGGTCAACATCGCCAGCCGCTGCGCCGGGTTCATCACCAAGCGCTTCGACGGCCGGCTCGCCGACAGCCTCGCCGAGCCGGAGCTGTTCGACGATTTCGTCAACGCCGGCGACACCATCGCCGCCGCCTACGAGGGGCGCGAGTACGGCAAGGCGATGCGCGAGATCATGGCGCTCGCCGACCGCGCCAACCAGTACATCGACGAGAAGAAGCCGTGGGTGGTCGCCAAGCAGGAGGGCAAGGAGGCCGAGCTGCAGGCGATCTGCAGCATGGGGCTGAACCTCTACCGCGTGCTGGTCACCTACCTGAAACCGGTGCTGCCGACGCTCGCCGAGCAGAGCGAGGCGTTCCTGCACTGCCCCGAGCTGACCTGGGGGCATCGTGACCGGGCCCTGCTCGGCCACACCATCCGCAAGTTCAAGGCGCTGATGCAGCGCGTCGACCCGAAGGCCACCGAGGCACTGATCGACGCGTCGAAGGACGACCTCGCCAAGCGTGACCAGGCCGCCGCCGAACCAAAGAAAGAGACCAGCATGGAACCGATCGCCGAGACCATCAGCTACGACGACTTCGCCAAGCTCGACCTGCGCATCGCCCGGATCGCCGCCGCCGAGCACGTCGAGGGTGCGGACAAGCTGCTGAAACTCACCCTGGACCTCGGCGACGAAACGCGCACCGTCTTCGCCGGCATCAAGGCCGCCTACGATCCCGAGACGCTGGTCGGCAGGCTGACCCCGATGGTGGCGAACCTCGCGCCGCGCAAGATGCGCTTCGGACTCTCTGAGGGGATGGTGCTGGCGGTGGGGCCTGGGGGGAAGGAGCTCTGGTTGTTGTCGCCGGACGAAGGGGCGGCGCCGGGGATGAAGGTCAAGTAGGCAAGCCCCTGCGACGTTCCGACCGCGACTGGCGAGGGGTCAGAGTAAGCTTACTCTGACCCCTCGCCAAATGACCGCGTACCCGTCATGTGCATGGCATCACCGCTTCAGGCGCGTCACCGGTCCGCCACTGCCAGAGTTTCCCCTGGCCGATCGCGATGCTCTGTTTGCTCGAAGCGGCCACGGCGAGCACGTCATCCAAGACCCGTCGGGGATCCAGCCCCTCGTTTCGGCCCCAGATCCACAGGCTCCCATCTCGCCGAATCGCCAGCGAATGGCTGCTGCCGGTGGCGATGGCCGTCGCATCGTCGACGATTCGCCCCCACGCGATCGCCTTGTCACCGTAACCGTGATGTCCCAGAGGGCCATAGATGTTGCCACCGGTGCCCCACACCGTCCCGTCGCGCTTGAGGATCAGGGCATGGCCGGTATGGGCTACGACCTGGATCACATCGCCTGCGGTTCGAATGTAGCCGTCGGCCTCTCTTAACTTCCCGTCACCATACTGCCCGCGAAAGGCCTTGCCATGCACGAACAGGTCGCCCTGTTCGGTCACATAGTAGTTCGCGCTGTCGCCGACGGCAGCCGAGCGCACGTTCGTGGCCACCCGGGTCGGCTGCTTCGCCAGGCGTTCGCCGAAACCCCATAGGCCCTGGACAGGCTGGGACCAGAGAGTCCCGTCGTCGTGAATGACCAACAGGCCAGAACGTCCGGCATGGAACGCGTGGACGTCGCGCATCAGTTCCTTGGGAGTGTCACCCGCATCGGACCAGGTCAGCAGGCGACCCTCATCGGTCAGCGCGTACCGGCTATCCCGTCCGACACCGACCTGCCGGACGCCCTCCATCACCGCGCGCGGCCGGTCACGATCCTCCCATTCGTAGACCTGGCCGTCGCAGATCGCGAGGTTCAGGTCGTAGTAGGCGGCCAGGCGCGGGCCGGAACTGTCCGCCAGCGCCAACGTAGAGAGCAGGCACATCAGTGTCGCGATGAGCATCCGCTTTGGCGCCCACTGCGATCGACGGTGTGGCATGGGGTGATCCATAACAAAGGGACAGGGCCAATTGAGCAAGAACGAGGCTAACGCACTGCCGAACGCACATCGTGCCGTCGGCGGCCCTCCTGCACCATCACAAAGCCCTGGATGCAGGAGCGGCGCCATAGCCGCGATTCAAAACCTGGAGAACAGTCTCCATTGATCAGATCGACGTGACGGGAACGGGGCTGACCCCGTTCCCGCCCGCCATCTGGATTCAGTCCGCAGCGAAGCAGTAGAAGTACCCGGCGCCGCCGGTCTTGGTCAGGTCCTCCTGGCTGCAGCCGCGGCTGCCGTGGGCCGAGTTCCACGACACGTTGCCACCGCCGTGGCGGTCGTGATGACCGACCTGCGCGCTGCCCTCGCCGCTGCTCGTCCAGTTCTTGCAGGTGTGGTCCTTGTCGTCGGGGAAGTAGGCGGTACCGTCTTCCATCGTACCGGTCAGGATGTCGTGCTCGTTGGGCTTGTCGTAGCGACCCTTGATGCGCCGGCCGTGCTCGTCGAGCGCGGTCTCGAGGGTGATGGTCTTGTTGTACATGTGCAGGTCGTGGACGTCGGCCGCGATCAGGATGCCCTGGGCGTTGTACCAGGGGCCGGTGCCGATGCGGCTGCGCGCGAACACGCCGCGCTTGCCGTCCTCCTCGGTGCTCAGGTAGGCGCGCCAGTCGCGATCCGGTGCGCCGGCAGCCTTGGCCAGCGCCTTGCAGTGGGCGTCGGCGCCCTCGAGGCCACCGAGGTCACCGCCGTTGCCGGGTCCGGCACTCGTCACGAAGAAGCTCATGCGCGGATCCTGGCCCTCCGCAGCAACCGACATAGAAACCAGGAGCGCGGCCGTTCCGACCAGCGCCAGCATCGTCTTTCTTTTCATCTCATCAATCTCCTTGTGCCGGCCGCCGGGACTCGGGAAACACGGACACGCCACCATGGCGCATCCGCCTCCACCCGTGCGGGCCAACACGGATCAACATGGTCTCTTCCGGGCCTTTGCGCAAGAGGGGCCGCAATTGGAACGTATTGTTTTACCCGGCTATCAAATTGGACCTGCCCAAACGGGACGGATTTATTTACCCTGTATGGAGCAATCTGTACCCAAAGCCGATGGCCTTCCCGACGCGTCCCCCTGCGATAACGTTCATCGCCTGCTTCCTGATCGTCTACGCCCTGATCACGGCGTTGCCGAAGGCGTGGCTGCTGGTCGATGCGGAGGCCTACCGCCTCACCGCCGAGTTCAGCGCCGCGCGCGCCTCCCACGGCCTGTTGGCGGTGCCGTTCGCCTGGCAACTCGGCCATGCCCTGCTCGGCCTGCCGGTGCTGCTTGCAGCAGGCACCGGCCTGCTCAGGGGACGGCCCTGGGCGGCGTGGCTCGCAGCGATCTGGATCGCCGGCGTGCTGCTGCTGACGCTCGTTGTGCTCGGCTGGCGCCCCGGTTTCTTCGTCAAGCTTGCGACCTCAGTGCTGCTGCTCGCCCCGCTGGCGACACCGCGTTCGCGTGCCTGGTTCGGTCGCGACCGCGCGGAGGCGGCGGCAAAGGCGGACGGGGACCCGGAAGTTGCGTGAGCCCGATCCGGGATAAGCCGAGACTATGTCGGCATCGAAACATTCCAACCACGCCCCCGACCCGCCCCGTTAAGCTGCCTGGTCACGGAGGGAACCGACCATGAGCAGCGAAGCGAAACCGATCCGCGAGATCCGCATCAACCCGGTGGTGCCGGCCGAGGCGGTGCTGGTCGCCACCGCGCGCGCGATGCGCCCCCGCGAGGCGGAGCAGCCGGCCGAGCGCGACACCCGCACACACGTCGAGAGCTGCCCGTTCTGCCGCGGCAACGAGGAACGCACGCCGCCTACCGTCGCCGCCTGGCCGGAAGGTCCAGAGTGGGAAGTGCGTGTGGTCGAGAACCTGTTCCCGGTGCTCGGCACCGACGACCGGGGTGGGCCGCTGGTGCTCGGCCTGCAGCAGGCGATCGACGGCTACGGCCGCCACGAGGTGATGATCGACCATCACCACCACGGCGTCGCGCTGCACGAGATGAGTGCGACGCACCTCGCGCTGCTGCTGACCGCCTACCGCGAGCGCATGCGCGCGCTCTACGCGAGCGACCCGCGGCTGCGCTACGTGCTCGCGTTCAAGAACTTCGGCAAGGCCGCCGGCGCGAGCATCGGCCACACCCACAGCCAGCTCATCGCGATGCCGGTGGTGCCGCAGAACGTGCAGGACGAGTTCGCCCATGCGCGCAGCTACCACGCGCGCCACGGCCACTGCATCTTCTGCTCGCTGATCGACGAGGCACTGACCTACGAGGCGACCATCTACGACCGCGACTCGGGCGAGGTGCGCCGGCGCATCGACGTCGGTCAGTACGTGATCGAGCGCAACGAGCGTTTCGTCGCCATCAAGCCGTTCGCCAGCCGCTTCGAGTGGGAGGTGCACATCCTGCCGCTCGCACACCAGGCCGACTACCTCGATCTCGCCGACGACGCCCTACCCGACCTCGCCGACCTGCTCCGCCGCACCATGCACCGCCTCGACGCGGTGATCGGCGGCGCGCAGTACAACTACTTTCTCCACTCGCTGCCGCACTGCGCCGAGTGCGCCGGCGGCGAGGCGAGCTACCACTGGCATCTCGAGATCTGCCCACGCACCAGCATCCCGACCGGCTTCGAGCTCGGCTCGGGGCTGTTCGTCAACACCGTGAGTCCCGAGGAGGCGGCGGCGCGGTTGCGGGCCGTGGTCTTGGATTGAAGATCATGTCGGACTGAAGTCCGACCCACAGGGTGCGGCGCCAGTTCTTTTGTGGGTCGGGCTTCAGCCCGACACGGACACCCCGACCACCGACAGATCTCGCTCATCTCGTCGGACTGAAGTCCGACCTACATGATGACGGCCCGAGGCCTTGTGGGTCGGGCTTCAGCCCGACACCAATCCCCTGCCCCGCCGTCAGGTCTCGCTCGTCTCGTAGGCGGTGATCAGCACGTCGGCGGCGCGATCGCGCAGCGGCACCAGCGCCTGGTAGGCGTCGGAGTCGTGCCAGCGGTTGAGCTCTTCGAGATCTTCAAAGCGGATCACGACAACGCTCTCACGTGGCTGTTCCCCGGCGAGTTCGCGCATGCGACGACCACGGAACATCACCTCGGCCCGGTACGGCGCCAGCGAGTCGGCGACCCCGGCGACGTAGCGCCGCCAGAGTTCGCCATCGCGCACGCTCACCTGGCCGACGAGATAGGCTGGCACGACGCTCAGGCCTTGCCGCGCCGTCGGCCCTTGGCTTTCTTTTTCTTATGGCGATTGCGCTTGTTGAAAGTGCGCTGGCGCTCCTCGGCGGCGGCGATGCTCTGCGCCTGCGCACTGGGCGCCTCCATGTCGCCCTCGGGGCGACGCTGCACGTAGCTGCCGTCGGCCAGCATCTCCCAGGCGCCGAAACGGTCAGCGAACTGCAACTCGAGGATGGCGTCGAGCTCCTTGCGCAGCTCGGGATCCTCGACCGGCGTGACCACCTCGACGCGCGCCTCGAGGTTGCGCTTCATGCAGTCGGCGGAACCGATGAAGTACTCCTCGTCGCCGCCGTTTCGGAAGTGGAAGATGCGCGTGTGCTCGAGGAAACGACCGACCAGGCTGATGACGCTGACGGTCTCGGAGAGACCCGGGATGCCGGGTCGCAGCCGGCAGGTGTCGCGCACGATCAGCTGGATCCTGACGCCAGCCTGCGAGGCGCGGTAGAGCGCCCGCGTGACGTCGATATCCTCCAGCGCGTTCATCTTCAGCCGAATGAGGCCGGGTGTTTTTTCGCTGTGGCCCTCGATCTCGCGCTCGATCTTCTCGAGCAGCGCCGGCTTGAGCACCTTCGGCGCCGGCAGCAGCTTGTTGTAGTGGCGCTTGGGTACCAGGCCGACGGTGATGTAGTTGAACAGCTCCGTCAGGTCGGCGCCGATCTGCGGATCGCAGGTCAGCATGCCGAGGTCGCTGTAGAGGCGCGCGGTACCGGAGTGGTAGTTGCCGGTGCCGATGTGCGCATAGCGGCGCAGGCCGTCGTAATCGCGGCGGATCACGAAGATCACCTTGCTGTGGGTCTTCAGCCCGAGCACGCCGTAGGAGACGTGGATGCCCGCCTCCTCCAGCCGGTTCGCCCAGCGGATGTTGGCCGACTCGTCGAAGCGCGCCTTGAGCTCGACGCAGACCGAGACTTGCTTGCCGTTCTCGGCGGCATCCATCAGGTAGCGGATGACCTTGGAGTCCGATGCGGTGCGGTAGAGCGTCATCTTGATCGCCAGCACCTTCGGGTCGCAGCTCGCCTCGAGCAGGAAGCGCTCGACCGAGGTGACGAACGACTCGTAGGGGTGCTGCAACAGGATCGGGCCGTGGTCGCGGATCTCGTGGAAGATGTTCGTTGCGTGCGCCAGCCGTGGGTGGTCGACCGGATGGTGCGGTGGGTCGCGCAGGTCGAGCCTGGGCAGGGTGGCGATCTGGAACAGGTCGCGTTTGGCCATCAGCCCCTCGGCCTCGAACACGTCGACCTCCTCGTCGAGGCCGAGCTCGGCGGCGAGCATGCCACGGCGCAGTGGGTCCATGCCGCTGGAGACCTCGAGCCGCACCATCGGGGCGAACTTGCGGTCACGCAGTTCCGACTCGATCAGCTCGAGCAGGTCGTTGGCTTGTTCCGCGGCGCGCTCGACGATGGCGTTGCGGGTCACGCGGAAGTACTCGCACGCCTCGATCTCCATCCCCGGGAGCAGCAGGTCGAGGTTGGCCGAGATGACCTCTTCGAGCGGGACGAAGACCATGCTGTCACCGACCTGCAGGAAGCGTGGCACGCCGGAGCCTACCGGCACCTTGACCCGCACCAGCGCCGGCTGGTCGCTGCCCGGCGTGCGCACCGTGACCAGCAGGTTGAGTGACAGGTTCGAGATGAACGGGAACGGGTGTGCCGGGTCCATCGCCAATGGCGTGATCAGCGGGAAGATGTTCTGCAGGTAGTGCTCGCGCACCTCCGCCTTCTGTTCGGCATCGAACGCTTCGTAGCGGGTCAGGTGGATGCCCTGTTCGGCGAGTGCCGCTGTCAGCTCCACCGCCAGCTGGCGCTGGCGCGCCTTGAGATCGCGCACTACCTCGTGACAGGCATCGATCTGCTCGGTCGGTGTGCGGCCGTCGGGCGAGAGCTCGGTGACGCCGGCAGCGGCCTGCTGCATCAGGCCGCCGATGCGCTTCATGAAGAACTCGTCGAGGTTGGAACTGACGATGGCCAGGAACTTCACCCGCTCGAGCAGCGGCGTGCGCGGATCCTCGCCCTCGCAAAGCACGCGGCTGTTGAAGTTCAGCCAGGTCAGCTCGCGGTTGAGGTACCACTCGTG
>JAACFL010000048.1 GCA_009937385.1 Gammaproteobacteria bacterium
TACTTGCAAGCAAGCAGAGCCACCTGGCACTCAAGGACGTCGAACTGGCAGTCAAGACCCTGCTCGACCTGATGAGCCAGTCGCTGTCGCGCCACGAGCGGATCGAGATCCGCGGCTTCGGCAGTTTCTCTCTGCACCACCGACCGGCCCGTCTCGGGCGTAATCCCAAGACCGGCGAGGCGGTCCACCTGCCACCGAAGGCGGTGCCCCACTTCAAGCCGGGCAAGGAGTTGCGCGAGCGTGTCGACAATGCCTGGAAGGGCCGTAGCCAAGCATCCGCCTGACCGGCACCCTGCCATCTTTACGGCCGCACCTCCGTGGCCGAAACTTAGGGAGCGGTAACGCCTTCCGGTTTTCCCGGCCTGCTGCCGGAGAACCCCGGGGCCAGGCGTTCCCACCCTGATCCCACCAGCCGCCGCAACGGGAGGACCGATGCTCAAGCTGATCTACGCCATCCTTGCGCTGGCGCTGTTCGTCATCACGCTCAGCTTTGCCGCCCTGAACAGCGATCCGATCCCCATCGACTACTACATCGGCCAGGTCGAGATCCCGCTTGCCCTGCTGCTCGTGGCGGCCCTGGGCGTCGGTGCGTTGCTCGGCAGCCTGGTCGGCCTCGGCCGGGTCGTGCGCGTCAAGCGCGAGATGGCCAGGCTCCGCCGCGAGTCGCGCGCGACCGAGGAAGAAGTACGCAACCTGCGTGCCCTGCCGCTGCAGGACGTGCGCTGAATGCTTGAATTGCTCTGGCTGCTGCTGCCCGTCGCGGCCGCATCCGGCTGGATGGCCGGACGCCGTGCGGCCAACGCGCCGCAGCGGCGCATGGGCGGGCGTCTCAGCGCCGACTACTTCCGTGGCCTCAACCACCTGCTGAACGAGCAGCCGGACAAGGCGATCGAGGTCTTCATTCGCATGCTCGAGGCGGAGGGTGAGACCGTCGAGATCCACCTTGCTCTCGGCAGCCTGTTCCGCCGTCGTGGTGAGGTCGACCGCGCCATCCGTATCCACCAGAACCTTATTGCGCGCCCGACGCTGAGCCCGAGCCAGCGTGCCGAGGCCCTTCAGGAACTCGGCATCGACTACGCGCGGGCCGGTCTCTACGACCGGGCCGAGGAGATCTTCCAGGAGCTGACCGAGGTGCGTGCCCATGCCGAGCGCGCGCTGCACGAATTGCTCGACATCTACCAGCAGGAGCGCGACTGGGAGAAGGCGATCGATACCGCGCGCCGGCTCGCCTCGCGCACCGGCCAGAGCCATGACCTGCAGATCGCCCACTACCACTGCGAGCTGGCCGAGGAGCTGCGCGCCGCCGGAGACGCCAGCCATGCGCTTTCCCAGGTCAGCAAGGCGCTCTCGGCCGACGCCGGCTGCGTGCGCGCCAGCATGTTGCAGGGCGACCTGGAGAACGCACGCGGCAACACCAAGGCGGCGCTGCGTGCCTACCGTCGCGTGACCGATCAGGATCCTGCGTACCTGCCCGAGGTCCTCGAGCGGCTGCGCGTCGGCTACGCGGCACAAGGACGCGATGGCGAGTACCGCGACTACCTGAAAGATCAGCTCGAGCGCTCGCAGGCAATCGCCCCGGTGCTGGCGCTGGCCGACATCGTGCGTGAACAGGAGGGTGAGCGGGCCGCCAGTGAGTTCATCGTCGAGCAGCTCCAGGTGCTTCCTTCGCTGCGAGGTCTCGACCGGGTGATCGACCTCAGCCTGGTGACCACCGAGGGGCGCACGCACCAGGTGCTCGAGGTGCTGCACCGCCTGGTGGCGCAACTCGTCGCCGACAAGCCGCTCTACCGTTGCGGGCACTGTGGTTTCGATGGCAAGACGCTGCACTGGCAGTGCCCGAGCTGCAAGCAGTGGAGCAGCGTCAAACCGATCCAGGGCATCGAGGGGGTCTGAGATGGCCGGGACGCAGGCGACGCAGCCACGTGATGGCGGGCCGCGCATCATCGTCGCACTCGATTTCCCCGATCCAGGCGCCGCGCTGGAACTTGCCGGTCGCCTGCCGACCACGCACTGCAGGCTCAAGGTGGGCAAGGAGCTGTTCACCCGCGGTGGGCCGCAGTTGGTGCGCGCACTTGTCGACGGTGGTCACGACGTGTTCCTCGATCTCAAGTTCCACGACATCCCCAACACCGTCGCCGGAGCGTGTCGCGCCGCGTCCGATCTCGGGGTATGGATGGTCAATGTCCACGCGGGCGGCGGTCCGGCGATGCTCGCCGCGGCACGCGAAGCGCTGCCTCCCGGTGGGCCATTGCTGATCGCGGTCACGGTGTTGACCAGCCTCGACGAGCGGCAGCTCCAGGCCGTCGGCGTCGACGCCTCACCGGAGGCGCAGGTGCTCAGGTTGGCCACGCTGACCCGCGATGCCGGCCTGGACGGCGTGGTCTGCTCGGCGCGTGAGGCCTCGTTGCTGCGCCAGGCGTTCGGTCCCGGTTTCTGCCTGGTCACGCCGGGTGTGCGACCGGCCGGTGCCCAGCGCGACGACCAGCAACGGGTGATGACCCCTGGCGACGCGATCCGTGCCGGGGCCGACTACCTGGTGGTCGGCCGTCCCGTGACCAAATCCGACAACCCGGAAGGTGTTCTGCTTACCCTCGAGTCGGAAATAAGCTCTGTTCTCGCCGATTGACTCCTTGCTAGCCTGAACGCGGGGGAAGGATGCCCCCACGGGCGCGATCCCGTGTCCGTTCCACTGCAGAAAGGAGTCTGCCATGAAGGCAATTCGCCAAATCGTGCTCGCCGCACTGCTGGTCGCCGGTATCGGTCCACTGGCTGCGGCGCCGGTCGACATCAACACCGCCGATGCGGCCACGCTTGCCGCGGCGATCAACGGCGTCGGCCCGTCGCGGGCCGCGGCGATCATCGCCTACCGCGAAGCCAACGGTCCGTTCGCGAGCGTCGATGAACTGACCGCGATCCGCGGCATCGGTCCGAAGCTGCTCGAACGCAACCGCGAGGTGATCAGCGTCGGTGGCCAGCCCATGGGCGAGGGTGGAAAGGCGAGGTAGGCCGGTCCGGGCGCGGGGGCGTGCCGCCCCCGTGCCCGGCTACCAGTACTTCTCGACGTGGAGATCGCCCTCGACGCCTTTTGCCTCGAGCGTGAAGCCACGCTCGACCAACAGTTCCTGGGTCTCGAGGATCATCCCGGGATTGCCGCACAGGAAGACGTGGGTCGACTCCGGCTCGAGAGGGAACCCGAACCGGTTTGCGAAGTCCGTCGAGCTGATCCAGTTCTGCACGCGGCCGGTGGCGCCCTGCCAGCCCGGGTCCTGCTCGGGGCGCGAGACGGTCGGCAGGTAGTGCAGGTTCGGAAGTTCGCTGGCGTAGTGGCCGAGTTCGTTGAGGTAGCCGAGATCGCGGCTGTAACTCGCGCCCTGGATCACGCCGACCTGTTGGGCCGGGAAGTCGCGTGCGTGGCTGCGCAGCATGCTGACGTAGGGGCCGAGACCGGTGCCTGTGGCGACCAGCAGCACGTTGCAATCCGCCGGCACGCGCTCGAGTGTCAGGGTGCCGCGCGGTTGCGGGCCCACGAACAGCCGGGCTCCCGCCTGCAGGTTGAACAGGCGCGGGGTCAGCTCGCCACCGCTGAGCAGCGAGATGTAGAACTCGAGCGCCTCCGGTTGGTGGACCGATGAACAGATCGAGTAGGGGCGGCGGATCATCTTCGCCGGATCGGCGTCGGCCTGGGCATCGGGTTCGCCGTCGGCCTCGGGCAACCTGGGTTCCGACTGCTTGAGGCCGACGACGGTGTACTGGCCGGCGACGAATGCGTAGTCGTCGGCGTCCGGGCGCACGCGAAATACCGCCAGCCGCGGAGTGATGTCGTGGCGTTCGATCAGCGTGGCGTTGTATTCGAGTGGTGCGCGAGGCATCGGCTGGTATTCCGGGCGTTGTGGCGAGCATTATAGACAGCCGGCGACCGCTCGCCGGCGACACGACGGGAAAGGACCGTTGATGCAGATCACGCTCGTCCATGTTCACGACCCGATGTGCAGCTGGTGCTGGGCATTCAGGCCCACCTGGTCGCGCATCCGGGAGGCGTTGCCCGAAGCCGTTGCGGTGCGCCGTCTGCTCGGTGGTCTCGCGCCCGACACGGACCAGCCGATGCCGGAGGAGATGCGAGCCGGCCTCCAGGCGACCTGGCGGCGCATCCAGCAGGTCGTTCCGGGTACGCAGTTCAATTTCGACTTCTGGCGGGACTGCGCGCCTCGCCGCGCGACCTATCCGGCATGTCGAGCGGTGGTCGCTGCGGCACGACAGGGCGCAGGAGAGGACGAGGCGATGGTGCACGCCATCCAGCGTGCCTACTACCAGCAGGCGCGCAACCCCTCGGACGACGACACTCTGGTCGTACTGGCTGGCGAGCTGGGTCTCGACGAGGCACGCTTCGCCAGGGACCTGGCCGACCTGTCGACCCACGACGAGCTGCTGCGCCAGATCGCTGAGGCGCGCGCACTCGGTGCCGACAGCTTCCCGACCCTGTTGCTGGTCACGCCAGCCGGCACGCACTGGATCGGACACGACTACAACGATCCCGATCCGGTGCTGCGCCAGGTCGACAAGCTGCTCGCGGCCTGAGAGGTGACGATCCTCGCCCGGCCGCTGCATGCCGCAGGGGCGGGTTTCCATCGGCGCGGGATGAGTGATTTTCAAGGAGGTGGCGATGCAGACCCGATTCCGCGGTCTCCTGGTCCCGGTGGCGACACCCTTCGACGAGGCGCTCGCCCCTGACGTCGAGGCGCTGGTGGCGCACTGCGAGTGGCTTTTGGCGCAAGGGGCCGACGGCCTGGCGCTGTTCGGCACCACCAGCGAGGCCACCTCGCTGGGTCTCGACGAACGCCTGGAGTTGCTCGAGGCGGTGGTCGCAGCCGGCATTCCCGCGACACGGCTGATGCCCGGCACCGGCACCTGCGCGCTGACCGACTCGGTCCGGCTCACGGCACACGCGGTCGGTCTCGGTTGCGGCGGGGTGCTGATGCTGCCGCCGTTCTACTACAAGTCGGTCGACGAGGCCGGGCTGGCCGACTACTTTGCCGAGCTGATCGAGCGCGTTGGCGACGCGCGACTGCGACTCTACCTCTACCACATCCCGCCAGTTGCCCAGGTGGGCATTCCGTTCGGGCTGGTCGCGTCACTCGCAGCACGCTACCCGGAGACGCTGGCTGGGCTCAAGGACAGCTCAGGCGACTGGGAGCACACCGCGCGACTGATCGCCGAGTTTCCACAGCTGGCGATCTTTCCCGGTTCCGAGGTGTTCCTGCTCGAAGGTTTGCGTGCGGGCGGTGCCGGTTGCATCACCGCCACCGGCAACGTCAATCCAGGTGGCATCCAGGCGGTCTACGCCGGCTGGCAGACGGAGCGGGCGGATGCGCTGCAGGCGCAGGCCAGCGCGCTGCGCCGGGCGGTGCAGGCACACCCGATGATCCCGGCGGTCAAGGCGATCCTCGCCCGTCAGCATGGGCACGGTGGATGGCGCCGGGTACGTCCTCCGCTGGTCGCGCTCGAGGCGGCTGCCGAGGCGGCGCTGCTCGAGGCCGTCACGACCGCCGGGCTGGAAATCCCGGGCTAGAACGACAGGCCAGGCGCCGTCAGGCGGCCCTGGCGCTGCCGACCGCGGCGCGGTTCAGTGCCGAGAGCACCGCACGCAACGACGCGCTGACGGTGTCGCGGTCGAACGCGGCACCGCTGACGCGCTGGCCATCGACGTTGAGCTGCACGTAGGCCGCGGCCTCCGCGTCGGTCCCCCCGCCCACCGCGTGCTCGCTGTAGTCGACCACGCTGATGCGGTGTCCGCTATGGCGCGACCAGGCGTCGACGAACGCGGCGATCGCGCCGACCCCCTCGCCATGCAGGGTCTGCTCGCAGTCGCGGTCGGCGACATGTGCCTCGATGACGTCATGGCCGTTGCGGTTCAACTGGTAGCCGAGCAGTCGCGCCGGAACCTGGTCGGCGACGAAGTGGTCGTGGAAGAGGCGATGGATCGCCGGGCCGTCGACCTCGCCGCCCTGTGCCTCGCTGACCTGCTGCACCAGTTGGGCCAGTTCGACCTGCAGCCAACGCGGCAGTGTCAGCCCGTAGTCACGTTCGAGCACGAACGCGACGCCACCCTTGCCGGACTGGCTGTTGACGCGGATCACCGCCTGGTAGTCGCGCCCCAGGTCCCGCGGATCGATCGGCAGGTAGGCAACCTGCCACGGCTCGGCCTCCTGCTGCTGTGCCAGGCACTTGCGGATGGCGTCCTGGTGGCTGCCCGAGAAGGCGGTGTAGACCAGTTCACCTACCCACGGGTGGCGTGGATGCACCGGCATCTGCGTGCATTCGGTATAGACCTGGATGATCTCGTCGGGCCGGCTCAGGTCGAGCTGTGGGTCGATGCCCTGGCTGTAGAGATTCATCGCCATCGTGACGATGTCCATGTTGCCGGTGCGCTCGCCGTTGCCGAGCAGTGTGCCCTCGACGCGCTCGGCACCGGCCAGCAGCGCCAGCTCGCTGGCGGCGACCGCGCAGCCGCGGTCGTTGTGGGTGTGCACCGAGAGCACGATGGCTTCGCGGTTCGGAATGTGACGCGAGAAGTACTCGATCTGGTCGGCGAACTGGTTGGGTGTGGCCACCTCGACGGTCGCCGGCAGGTTGATGATGCACGGCGCATCGGCGGTCGGCTGCCAGACATCCATGACCGCCGCGCACACCTCGATGGCGTAGTCGGGCTCGGTGCTGGTGAAGCTCTCCGGCGAATACTGGAAGACCCAGTCGACGTCGGGATGACGGTCGGCATAGCGGCGCACCAGCGCGGCGCCGTTGGCGGCGATGCGCTTGATGCCGTCGCGGTCGAGTTCGAAGACCCGTTCTCGCTGCACCGTCGAGGTCGAGTTGTAGACATGCACGTTGGCCCGTCGGGCGCCGCGAAGCGCCTCGAAGGTCTTCGCGATCAGCTCCTCGCGTGCCTGCACCAGCACCTGCACCGTGACGTCGTCGGGGATGCGATCCTCCTCGATCAGCCAGCGCAGGAAATCGTGGTCGGGACGGCTCGCCGACGGGAAGCCGATCTCGATCTCCTTGAAGCCGAGGCGCACCAGCAGGTCCCAAAGGCGCCGCTTCTCGCTGACGCCCATCGGCTCGAGCAGGGCCTGGTTGCCGTCACGCAGGTCGACGCTGGCCCAGCGCGGCGCGCGCTCGAGGAGGCGGTCGGGCCATTCCCGGTCGGTCAGTGGCACACCTGGTGCCGGACAGTACTTGCGGTGATCGAAGGTCATCGTCGTCTCCGGACTGGGATGTTCAGCGCCTCTTCCGGTAGGCCGGCCCTGGATGGAGGCCTGGCCGGACCGGCCCTCGTGAGGCCGGTCCCCTGGCACGCCGCCGGGTGGGCGGTGGCCGAGGCGGGTCCGCTCGTGACGGACAGGCATAGAGTAGGCTCCAAGGCGCGAAAAGTGATTGCGAATTGACCCCAATCATGGCTAAATAACGCAATATAGTTGCGCATTATTAGCATAAAAGAGGCATAAAATGTCAGTAACGTCCGAAGCCCCGCACCTGGACCGCTACGATCGGCGCATCCTCGAGGAGCTGCAGCGTGATGGCCGGCTGACGAATCTCGAGCTGGCCGAGCGCATCGGCCTGTCGCCATCGCCGTGTCTGAGGCGTGTGCGTGCGCTGGAGGAGTCCGGTGTGATCGCCGGCTACCGTGCGCTGCTCGACGCGCGCAAGCTCGGCCTGAGCCTGGTCGCGCTGCTCAGCATCTCGATGGATCGCCATACCCCCGAGCGCTTCGCGCGCTTCGACGCCATCGTCACGGACCTGCCCGAGGTGCTCGAGTGCCTGCTGATCACCGGGCGCGAGGCGGACTACCAGCTCAAGGTCGTGGTACGCGACATGGATGCCTACCAGGAGCTGCTGCTGAACAAGATCACGCGCATCGAGGGGGTCTCGGGCGTGCAGTCGAGCTTCGTGTTGCGCCGGGTGGTGGAGCGCACCTCGCTGCCGCTCCCGCAGTAGAGGTCAACCTAGAGACCGGGGGGGCTCGCAGCGCTAAGGCGTTGGCCGACGGCGCATGGGCGACTGCCGGCCGCCGTTTTGCCATCGACAGGCTGACGTCACGCCGATTGTGCCAGCGGCGTCTCTTGGAGTGCGCTTCCGGCCGCATCCACGGCGGCACCGGGCTCGATCGGGGCGCCGAGTTCACCGAGCACCTGCTCGAGCGCAGCCAGGCAGGTGAAGACGTTCTCGCTGCGCGCCGAGTGACCCATCAGACCGATGCGCCACACCTTGCCGGCGAGCGCGCCGAGACCAGCGCCGATCTCGAGGCCGTGTTCGCTGAGTAGGCGGCCACGCACTGTGGCATCGTCGATCTTTTCCGGAATGCGCAGGGTGTTCAGCTGCGGCAGGCGATGCTCTGGTGCGACCAGAAATTCGATGCCGAGTGCCTCGAGCCCGGCGCGCAATCCCCGGTGCAGGCGCGCGTGGCGCTCCCACGCCTGCTCGAGCCCTTCTTCCCACAGCAGCAGCAGCGCCTCGTGCAGGGCGTAGAGGGAGTTGATCGGCGCGGTGTGGTGGTAGCTTCTGCGTGCACCATCGCCCCAGTAACCCATCACCAGGGTGTGGTCCAGGAACCAGCTCTGTACCGGCCGGCGGCGGGATTGCAGCCGCTCAACGGCGCGAGGGCCGAAGCTGACCGGGGAGAGACCGGGCGGTGCCGACAGGCACTTTTGGGTGCCGGTGTAGATCGCGTCGACCTCCCAGGCATCGACTTCCAGCGCGCAACCGCCGACCGCGGTGACCGCGTCTACGATGACCAGCGCGTCGTGGCGGTGCGCGATCTCGGTCAGCAGGCGCACGTCAGAGAGCACGCCGGTCGAGGTCTCGGCCTGCACGAAAGCGACAAGGCGTGCGCTTGGATGGGCGCGCAGCGCGTCCTCGAGTCGCTGCGGGTCGACCGGCATGCCCCAGGCGTCCTCGACCACCACCGGCACACCGCCGGCGCGCAGCACGTTCTCACTCATGCGCCCGCCGAACACGCCGTTGACGCAGACGATCACCTCCTCGCCGGGTTCGACCAGGTTGACGAAGCACGCCTCCATGCCCGCCGAGCCCGGTGCCGAGATCGGCAGGGTCAGCGGGTTGCCCGTACGCAGGGCGTACTGCAGCAGCGCCTTGGTCTCTTCCATCATGTCGCTGAAGGCAGGGTCGAGGTGGCCGATCGTCGGTCGCGACAGCGCTGCGAGTACACGAGGGTAGACGTCGGATGGTCCGGGCCCCATCAGCGTGCGGCGTGGCGGGTCGAACGAGGTGAATTGTCGAGTCATCATCACACTGCTCCAGCTGCGGACGTCGAGGTCGTAAGTGGTTGGTGTGTCTCGACTATATCGCAGGGGATCGCTCCAGGAGGCCTGCCCTGAATGGGTATCCGCAACGGTCCCTTTCGGGAGGGGTCAGGCGGGAAGTCGCTCCGCGACCAGCTCGAGCCAGTGCACGACGCGGGTCGAGGTTCCGGCCTCGAGGTGGTGCAGGCAGCCGATGTTGGCGGTGGCGATCAGCTCGGGCCCGTGGGTCTCGAGGTTCGCCAGCTTGTGGGTGCGCAGCTGCTGCGAGAGCTCCGGCTGCAGCACCGAGTAAGTGCCGGCCGAGCCACAGCAGAGATGGGCGTCGGCGACCGGCGCCAGCTCGAAACCGAGACCGGTCAGCAGGGTCTCGGTGATCCCGGGCAGCTTCTGCCCGTGCTGCAGCGTGCACGGAGCGTGGAAGGCGATGCGCCGACCTTCGCCCGGGCGGCCGAGCGGTGCGAGGTCGAGCTCGCCGAACAGCTCGGCGGGATCGCGTGCCGCCGCCGCGACGCGTGCCGCGCGCTCGGCGTAGGCCGGGTCGTCGCGCAGCAGGTGGCCGTACTCCTTGACCATCGCGCCGCAGCCGCTCGCGGTGACCAGCAACGCGTCGGCCCCGGCCTCGAGTTCCGGGTACCACGCGTCGACATTGCGCCTGATCCGAGACAGTGCGTCGTCGGGGGCGGCCATGTGATGGTCGATGGCCCCGCAGCAGCCGGCTTGGGGGACGGTTCGGGTCGCCACGCCAAGGCGGGCGAGCAGGCGCGTCGCCGCCGAGTCGATCTCCGGGCGCAGCGTCGGCTGCACGCAGCCCAGCAGCAGCAGCACGGTGCGCCTGGGATTGGCGACCTTCGCAGGTGGAGGTGAGGCTGCCGGAGCATGGGCCGGCAGCCCTCCGCGCAGACGCGCTGGCAGCAGGGCGCGGAATGGACGGCCGAGCCGCGCCAGCAGCGCGAAACGATCGCGGTCCACGAGCGCGAAGCGCAGCAGGCGTCGGAACGTGCGCTCCGGCAGCGATCGTGGCACCCGCTCCTCGACCAGCTCGCGCCCGAGGTCGAGCAGGCGCGCGTAGGTGACCCCCGATGGGCAGGTGGTCTCGCAGGCCCTGCAGGTCAGGCAGCGATCGAGGTGGATGCGGGTCGTCGCGGTGACCTCCTGGCCCTCGAGCAGCTGCTTGATCAGGTAGATGCGACCGCGCGGGCTGTCGAGTTCGCTGCCGAGCAGCTGGTAGGTGGGGCAAGTGGCGAGGCAGAAGCCGCAGTGGACGCAGTTGCGCAGGATGCCTTCGACGGCCTGCACCGCGGGCTCGGAACTGAACTGGCTGGCGATCGAGGTCTGCATGGCGTCGTCAGAGCCCGGCGTAGAGCCGACCCGGGTTCAGGATGCCATGCGGGTCGAGCGCCCCCTTGAGCCGGCGGTGCAGGGCGAACACGGCCTCCGGCAGCGGCTGGAATGGCCCCTCGACGTCGGCCGGCCGCAGGCGCGTGGCGTGCCCACCGGCGGCACGGGCCGCGGCATGCACGGTCTCGGTGGGCGCGTCGCTGCGCAGCCAGCGCTGCGCGCCACCCCAGTCGATCAGCCACGTGCCGGGCAGGTCAGGCTGGGCCGACGCAGGCGCGAGAGCCAGGCGCCAGAGCGGTCTGTCGCCGGCAAAGAATGGCAGCGCGCGTTCGCGCAGGGCCTGCCACCATGCGGCACCGTCACCGTCGACCGCACCGCCGAGCTGCGTGACCGCGGCACGCACCCCGGCCTCGGTACCCGACAGGCGGATCCGCAGCCTTTCGCCGTCGTGGCAGGCGGCACTGATCGGCAGCGGCTGGCCGGCCCAGCGGTTGACAGACTCGAGCGCGGCGACTGCATCGAGCTCCTGGACCAGCGTTACTTCGTGACCGGGGACCGGCAGCACACGCACCGACACCTCGAGCAGAACACCGAGGGTGCCCTGGGCACCGACCATGAGCCGCGACAGGTCATAGCCGGCGACGTTCTTGATCACCTGTCCACCGAAATGCAGCACCTCTCCGCGACCGTTGAGCATGCGCACGCCGAGCACGTAATCACGTGCAGCACCGGCGTAGGGGCGGCGCGGTCCGGACAGGCCGCAGGCGACGGTGCCGCCGAGGGTGGCGTCGTCACCGAGGTGGGGTGGCTCGAAGCCGAGCATCTGGCCGCGCTCGGCGAGCGCCACCTCGAGTTCGGCGAGCGGGGTGCCGGCGCGTGCGGTGATCACCAGCTCGGTCGGCTCGTACTCGACGATGCCGTCGTGCCCGGCCAGGCTCAGCGGTTCCGCGTCGACCGCACGGCCGAAATCGCGTTTGGTGTCGCCGCCCACCGGACGCAGCGGGTTGCCCGCAGCGGCAGCTTTGGTGACAGCCGCGGCCAGTTCCTCTGTACGATCTGCAGCCATCGGGTCAGAACCGCTCGATGTCTGGGAATGGGAGCTGGCCGCCGTGCACGTGCATGCCGCCGAGTTCGGAGCAGCGCGCGCTGCTCGGGATCGCCTTGCCGGGATTGAGCAGCCGCTCCGGGTCGAGCGCGGCCTTGACCGCGTGGAACTGGTCGATTTCTGCCGCATTGAACTGCACGCACATCTGGTCGATCTTCTCGACGCCGACGCCGTGTTCACCAGTGATGGTGCCGCCGACCTCGACGCAGAGCTCGAGGATCTTGCCGCCGAACTCCTCGGTGCGCTCGAGTTCGCCCGGCCGGTTGGCGTCGTAGAGGATCAGCGGGTGCAGGTTGCCGTCGCCTGCGTGGAACACGTTGGCCACCGGCAGGCCGTACTCCTCGGAGAGCGCGGTGATGCCCTCGAGCACGCGCGCCAGGTGGCGGCGCGGGATGGTGCCGTCCATGCAGTAGTAGTCGGGCGAGATGCGTCCGACCGCGGGGAAGGCGTTCTTGCGCCCGGACCAGAACGCGGCGCGCTCCTTCTCGTCCTGCGCCACACGCACCTCGCTGGCGCCGCACGCCTGCATCAGCGAGCGCACCTCGTCGATCTGGGCCTCGACCTCCTCGACGGTGCCGTCGAGTTCGCACAGCAGGATCGCCGCCGCGCTGGTCGGGTAGCCGGCCTGAACGAAATCCTCGGCGGCCTGGATCGCCGGGCCATCCATCATCTCGAGACCGCCCGGCGTGATGCCCGCGGCGATGATGCGGCTGACCGCGTCGCCCGCTGCCGGAATCGAATCGAAGGCGCCGAGCAGCACGCGCGCACACGACGGCAGCGGCAGCAGCTTGACGGTGATCTCGGTGACCACGCCGAGCATCCCCTCGGAGCCGATCACCAGTGCCAGCAGGTCGTATCCGGGGACGTCCGGGGCGTCGCCGCCGAGCTCCAGGCGCTCTCCGTCGATGGTTAGCATCTCGACCGCCAGGATGTTGTGCACCGTCAGGCCGTATTTCAGGCAGTGCACGCCGCCGGCGTTCTCGGCGACGTTGCCACCGATCGAGCAGACGATCTGCGAAGACGGGTCGGGTGCGTAATAGAGCCCGAAAGGCCGAGCGGCCTCGCTGATCGCCAGGTTGCGCACCCCCGGCTGGACGCGTGCGGTGCGGTTGATCGGGTCGATGGCGAGGATGCGGTTGAGCTTCGCCAGGCTGAGCACGACGCCATCGGGGTGCGGCAGCGCGCCTCCGGAGAGGCTGGTGCCTGAGCCACGCGCGACCACCGGCGCGCCGTGTTCGCGGCACGCCGCGAGTACCGCGGCGACCTGGTCCGTGTCGGCCGGAAGCGCGACGGCGAGCGGCAGCTGGCGGTAGGCGGAGAGCCCGTCGCACTCGTATGGACGCAACTGTTCAGGCTGGTCGAGCACGGCATCGGCCGGAAGCACGGCGCGCAGCGCAGCGACCAGCGCAATCCGGTCGATCGTGCGTCTGTCGTGGATCGTGTCGTTCATCTCTGCCTCGATCGCGCAGCGCGGCCACGCGCGTCCTGAAGGGCCCCAGCCTAGGTCATGGCATGGGTGCTGCCAAGCGATCCCGGTCAAGCGGTAGGCAGTTCGAGAGGGCCCTCGTCGAGCGCGGCGATCTGCTCGCGCAGCGCCAGCACCTGC
>JAACFL010000241.1 GCA_009937385.1 Gammaproteobacteria bacterium
CACCTTCTCGGCCGCGGCGACGAGATCGTCGACCGCTTCCCGGGCCCGGCCGCCGAGGCGGTCGCGAGTCTCCTCGCGAGCGGCATCCGCTGCCCGCCGACCACCGGTGCCGGGCGGCTGTTCGACGCCGCCGCCGGCCTGCTCGGCGTGCAGCCGATCGCGAGCTTCGAGGGCCAGGCGGCGATGCGCTTCGAGGGCCTCGCCGGCGAGGCGTGGCCCGCGCCGCCCTGGTACGACGGCTACCGCCTGACGGTGGACGGCACCCTCGACCTGTTGCCTTCGCTCGAGCGCCTCGCGTCGGCCGACGATCCGGCCTTCGCCGCGGCGCGCTTCCACGCGACCCTGGCGGCCGGCCTGGTGGCCTGGATCACGCGCGCCGCGGAGGCCACCGGACTGGGTACGGTCGCCCTCGGCGGTGGCTGTTTCCTCAACGAGCTGCTGTGCGGGGAGCTGCGCCGCGAGCTGCCGGTGCATGGCCTGAAGGTGCTCGAGGCGCGGCGTGCGCCACCCGGTGACGGCGGCCTGGCGCTCGGCCAGGCGTGGGCCGCAATGCAGCAGCTGAGCCGACAGGAGGACTGAACGATGTGTCTGGCGATTCCCGCGCAGGTCGAGGCGCTGCTCGACGACGACATGGCCCGGGTCAACCTCGGCGGGGTCTCCAAGGAGATCTCGCTGGCGCTGGTCGACGGTGTCGGTGTCGGCGACTACGTCATCGTGCACGTCGGCTACGCGCTGAACCGCATCGATGCGCAGGAGGCCGAACGCACGCTGGCGCTGTTCGCGGAGATGGCCGCGGCGGGCGAGGGGTCGGCGTGAAGTACGTCGACGAGTTCCGTGACGGCACGCTCGCGCGTGGACTGGCCGAGTCGATTCGGCGCGCGGCCGACACGGGTCGCGACTACGCCTTCATGGAATTCTGCGGCGGCCACACCCACGCGATCTTCCGCTACGGCATCCCGGCGCTGCTGCCGGACAGCGTGCGCATGGTGCACGGGCCGGGCTGCCCGGTCTGCGTGCTGCCGATCGGGCGCATCGACATGGCGATCGAGCTGGCCGCGCGTCCCGAGGTGATCCTGTGCAGCTACGGCGACATGCTGCGCGTGCCGGGCTCGCAGCGCACCAGCCTGATCAAGGCCAAGGCCGCCGGCGCCGACGTGCGCATGGTCTACTCGTGCCTCGACGCGCTGAAGATCGCGCAGGAGAACCCGGATCGCGAGGTGGTGTTCTTCGCCATCGGTTTCGAGACCACCACACCACCGACCGCGGCGGCGATCAGGCAGGCCGGGACGCTCGGCCTCGAGAACTTCTCCGTGTTCTGCAATCACGTGCTGACCCCGGCGGCGATCGGCAACATCCTCGAGTCGCCGCAGGTGCGCGAGCTCGGCAGCGTGCCGCTGGACGGCTTCGTCGGCCCCGCGCACGTCAGTACCGTGATCGGCAGCCAGCCCTACGAGTACTTCGCCGAGGAGTACCGCAAGCCGGTGGTGATCGCCGGCTTCGAGCCGCTCGACGTGCTGCAGGCGATCCGCATGCTGGTCGACCAGGTCAACCGTGGTGAGGCGCGGGTGGAGAACGAGTTCTCGCGCGCCGTGACCCGCGACGGCAACCCCAAGGCCAAGGCGCTGGTCGCCGAGGTGTTCGAGATGCGTCGGGTGTTCGAGTGGCGCGGCCTCGGCGAGGTGCCGTACAGCGCGCTGCGCATCAAGCAGGCGTACGCCGCGTTCGATGCCGAGCGGCGTTTCGACCTCGAGCCGCGCAAGGGGCGAGAGAACCCGGCCTGCGAGTGCCCGGCGATCCTGCGTGGCCTCAAACAGCCCCAGGAGTGCAAGCTGTTCGCCAAGGCGTGCACGCCGGAGAACCCACTCGGCTCGTGCATGGTGTCGTCGGAGGGGGCGTGCGCCGCGCACTATACCTACGGCCGTCACCGCGCGGCGTGAGGCGGCGGCAGGGCCTGCCTTCCGATGTGGGTCGGGCTTCAGCCCGACGCAGGGTCTGTTGTCGGAGTGAAGTCCGACCCACACAATTCACCCTGGACTGAGGTCCGACCCACAAGTTACCTGACCTTCGTCTCAGAGCCATCGCCATGACCCGCCACTACACCTCGCGCCTCGACCTGGAGCACGGCCACGTCGACCTGACCCACGGCGGCGGCGGCCGCGCGATGGCGCAGCTGATCGACGAGTTGTTCGTCAGCGCGTTCGCCAACCCGTTGCTGGAGCAGCTCAACGACCAGGCCAGTTTCGCGGTCGACGCGGGGCGCATGGTCATGGCGACCGACAGCCACGTCGTCACCCCGCTGTTCTTCCCGGGTGGTGACATCGGCAGCCTCGCGGTGCACGGCACCGTCAACGACGTCGCGATGTCCGGCGCACGGCCGCTCTACCTCGCCGCGACCTTCATCCTGGAGGAGGGCTTCCCGCTCGCCGACCTGGCGCGGGTGGTCGAGTCGATGGCGCAGGCGAGCCGCGAGGCCGGGGTGCCGGTGGTGACCGGTGACACCAAGGTGGTCGAGCGCGGCAAAGCTGACGGCCTGTTCATCACCACCACCGGCGTCGGCGTGGTGCCCGAGGGGGTGGAGATCTCCGGCGACCGCGCACGCCCGGGAGACGCCATCCTGGTCAACGGCAGCCTGGGCGACCACGGCGTGGCGATCATGTCCAGCCGCGAGAACCTCGATTTCGGCAGCCCGGTGGTCTCGGACAGCGCGGCGCTGCACGGTCTGGTCGCGACGATGCTCGACAGTGGGGCCGAGCTGCGCTGCCTGCGCGACCCGACCAGGGGCGGGCTCGCGGCAACGCTGAACGAGCTGGCGCAGCAGTCGGGCGTCGGCATGCTGCTCGACGAGGCGGCGCTGCCGGTGCGCGAGGCGGTCCGCGCCTGCTGCGAATTCCTCGGTCTCGATCCGCTGCACGTCGCCAACGAGGGCAAGCTGGTCGCGATCTGCCCGGACGCCGACGCCGAGCGGCTGCTGACGGCGATGCGCAGCCACCCGCTTGGCCGCGATGCGGCGCGGGTCGGCACGGTGATCGAGGACGACCACCACTTCGTGCAGATGGACACCGCCTTCGGTGGGCGGCGCATGGTCGACTGGCTGAGCGGCGAACAGTTGCCGCGTATCTGCTGAGAGGAGGGGGTCAGAGTAGAATTGGACCGATTCTACTCTGACCCCTCTAACCCTCCTCATGCGCCTGCTGTTCCTGACCCACGCCTTCAACAGCCTGACCCAGCGTCTCTACGTCGAGTGCGTACGCTGGGGCCACGAGGTGTCGATCGAGTTCGACGTCCACGACAGCGTGACCGAGGAGGCGATCGACCTTTGGCGACCCGAGCTGGTCGTCGCGCCCTACCTGCGGCGGCCGATTCCTGCCTCCGTGTGGCAACGGGTGCCGTGCCTGGTGGTGCACCCGGGCCCCTGCGTGGTGCGCCGGAGTGGGGCGTGACGCTGCTGCAGGCCGAGGCGGAGATGGATGCAGGTCCGGTCTGGGCGGCGCGCCGCTTCCCGATGCGCCTGGCGCGCAAGAGCAGCCTCTACCGCCACGAGGTGACCGAGGCGGCGGTCGCCTGCCTGCATGAGGCGCTCGCGGTGCACGCGACCGGTGACTTCGTTCCGACCCCGCTGGCCGAGCATGCCGAGCGGGAGGGCGGTGGCTGGCAGCCGCTGATGACCCAGGCCGAGCGCGCGATCGACTGGCAGCGCGACCTGACCCTTGAGGTCCTGCGCAAGCTGCACGCCAGCGATGGCATGCCCGGGGTGAGTGATCCGACGCTCGGCGACGGGCTCTACCTGTTCAACGGCGCGGCCGCCCGGGACCTGCATGGATCGCCGGGCGAGTTGCTGGCGTGTCGCGACGATGGCGCGGTGTGCCGGGCGACCGTCGACGGTGCGGTCTGGATCGGCCACCTGCGTCGCGGCCTGCCACGTGACGAGGCGCTCAAGCTGCCGGCGGCCGACGTACTGGGCACACGTGTCGCATCGCTGCCCGAGGTGACCTGCGACCCCTACTCGGCCGGGGAAGAGGAGGCACTGCGCTACCACGAGGCCAACGGCGTCGGCCACCTCGAGTTCGCGTTTCACAACGGTGCGATGAACAGCGACCAGTGCGCGCGCCTGCGCGGGGTCCTGGCCGACGTCAAGCGGCGTGACGTGCGCGTGCTGGTGCTGCACGGCGGGCCCGACTTCTGGTGCAACGGCATGCACCTCAACGCCATCGAGGCGGCCGACAGTGCAGCCGACGCGTCGTGGGCCAACATCAACGCCATCGACGACCTGGCGCTCGAGATCATCGGCTGCGAGCGGCAGCTGACGATCGCTGCGCTGGCCG
>JAACFL010000242.1 GCA_009937385.1 Gammaproteobacteria bacterium
CAGCTGCGCATCCGGTGCGGGATGCAACCGGCTGACGATCTCACCGTCGACGATGATGTGCAGTTCCATGTCCATTCCCCTGAGCCGCCGGGCCGTTCTTGACGTCGGCCTCGGCATCGCCCGCGCATCGGCATGGCCGACGGTGAGCGAACCACCGGCAGTATAATCCCCGTCCGAGGCATCGTCCGCTGACGAACGAGTTGCTATAGTTTCGCGGTACATGCCCCACCACGCAGAGCATGGAAGGACCCTAAAACGTGAAGACCGACTACCTCACGCTGCGTGAGAATTTCCGCACCGGCATCGACCCGGTCGACGAGCAGCACCGCGAGATGATCGAGTGCTACAACGACCTCGAACGGGCCGTCGCCACCGGCGAACCGCACGAGGCACGCGTCAATGCGCTGTTCAGCCTCGCCGACGCCACCCGGCGCCACTTCCGCTTCGAGGAGAACCTGCTCGAGGCCAACGACTACCCCGACCTCGCCCGCCATCGCGGCGAACACGAGGCGCTGCTCGAGCAGATCGACGACTGGGCCAGCCGCCTGCGCGACGGCGAGCTGAACCTGACCCGCGACACCATGCGCCTGATCCGCGAATGGCTGCTCGATCACATGGTTGGCAGCGACCAGCACTACGTCGCCCACATCCGCCATATAGACTGATTTCTTGACGGCGCGCGGCGGCGCGCCTTAAAGTCTCACACGCCTCAGGTGTTCCCGGGTTGCCCCGGGAATGAAACGGGAAGCCGGTGCGCCCTTCGGGCAATCCCGGCACTGCCCCCGCAACGGTAAGCGAGTCCAAGGTCGGCAGACGCCACTGTGCCCCAGGCACGGGAAGGCGCCGCCCCCGGATCCCAGGATCCACTCGCGAGTCCGGAGACCGGCCCGAGGTACGTTTCCGGATGCCGCGGCGGGTGGCATCGGCAGGTCACCACCCTCCTGTCCCTCCCCCGCACGCTCCGGCCCGACCATGTGCGCGGGTGTGCGCACCGACAGGAGAACACCATGCTTCCTGCCCGCCTGAGTGCCGCGGTCCTGACCGCGCTCGTTTCCGTTTCCAGTACCCAAGCCCTCGCCGCCGAGGAGCCGACCACCGTGCCCCCGGTGGTGGTCAGCGCGACCCGCTCCGCGCAGAGCGAGGTGACCACGCCGGCCAGCATCACCGTGATCACCCGCGAGGAGATTCTCGCCAGCGGCGCGACCCAGGTGGCCGAGGTGCTGCGTGGCCAGGGTGCCGTGCAGCTCTACGATTTCTACGGCGACGGCTCGCGCGCCACGGTCGGCCTGCGTGGTTTTGGCGTCACCGGGGTCAGCAACACGCTGGTGCTGGTCGACGGCCGCCGGCTCAACAACACCGACATCGCCGGCCCCGACCTCGCCAGCATCGCGCTCGGCGACGTCGAGCGCATCGAGATCGTTCAGGGCAGTGCCGGCGCGCTCTACGGTGACCAGGCTGTCGGTGGCGTCATCAACATCATCACCCGCGGCATCACCGAGCGCCGGGTCGAGGTCGAGGGCACCCTCGGCGAGGACTCGACCCAGGGCCTGCGCGTCTACGCCAGCGACCGCTTCGCCAACGGGGTTGGTGTAAAGGCGACCGTCGAGGGACGTGAAACGGACAACTACCGAGATCACAACGAGCTGCAGAGCGTGCATGCCTCGCTGCTTGGCGACATTGAGCATGACGGTGAGCGGCTGTTCGCGGAACTGCGCTACAGCGACGAGGAACTCGAACTCGCCGGAGAACTGACTCCGATCCAGATCGCGCAAGACCGGCGCCAGGCCAAGAACCAGACCGACTTCAACGACAGCCAGACCTGGGTGACGCGCCTAGGCGGGAGCCAGCGACTCGGCGATGCATGGCAGATCGAGGCGGAGCTCGGCTACCGCGACGCCGAGGTCGAAGCCCTCCTGGAGTTCTTCGGCGATCCCAATACCCTGCTGCAGGACCGTGAGCATTGGACGTTCACCCCGCGCCTGGTCGGCACGCTTCCGGTCGGCAACGACGAGGCGCTGGTCACGCTGGGTATCGACTACGACGACATCGACTACAACCTCGACAGCCGCGGCAGCTTCTCGACCTTCCTGCAGGACGCCGACCAGCAGATGTGGGCCGTCTACGGCCAGACCGTCATCCCGCTTGGCGCGCGGTGGACCGCGACGGTCGGGGCACGTTATGCCGAGGTCGACAATGCGCTCGATGAGTTCAGTGAATTCTTCGGCTCCGTCACGACCCAGGACATCGACGTCGAGGACGACGCCACGGCCTTCGAGGCCGGGCTCGCGTTCCAGGCCAGCCCCGAGTGGCGGGTCTTCGCACGTATCGACACCCCGTTCCGCTTCGCCAAGGTTGACGAAAACGCGTATCGACCCCAGGGATCCGCCCCACTCGACACACAGACCGGCGAGTCCTGGGAGGGTGGCGTCGAGTGGTCGCGCGATGGTGCGAGTCTCAAGGCCCTCGCCTACCGCCTCGATCTCGAGGACGAGCTTGGGTACGACCCTTCGAGTCTCGACCCGTTCGGTTTCTTCAGCGGGGCCAACGTTAACTTCGACGACACGCGCCGTGACGGCCTGACCATCGAGGGCGCTTTGCCAATCACGCGAGATTTGCTGCTGCGCGGCCAGCTGAGCTTTGTCGATGCAAGCTTCCGCGAAGGACCGTACCAGGGCAACGACGTGCCGATGGTGGCCGAACGCACTGCCCGGCTCGCGCTCGACTACGCCTTCGCACCCGCCTGGGCGCTGTTCGGCGAAGCGGTCTACCTCGGTGAGCGGCACCTCGACGGCGATTTTGACAACGTTCGGCCGCGCCTCGACAGCGTCACGCTGGTCAATGCCAACCTTCGCTACCTGCGCGGGCCATGGACCGCTGAGCTTCGCGTCACCAACCTGACCGACCGGGAGTACAGCGACTACGGCGCGGTCAGTTTTGCCGGCGACATCTTCTACCCGGCTCCCGAACAGCGCTGGTTCCTGACCGTGGGCTACCAGTTCAACTGATCGCCATGCGCGTACGGTTCGGCAACGGCATGGTCCTGTGGCTCGGTGGGGCGCTGCTCGCCCACGCCGCGCTGCTGGCCCTGCCCGGGGCGACACCGGAGGGTGGTAACACGTCCCAGTCCGGTCATGGCCTGCATGTGAGAATCGGCTCAGCCGTCGATCCTGCACCCCGCCCCACCCTCAGCCATGCCGTCGAGGAATCCATGCTGGCGGCACCTGAACCGGTCATCGATTCCACTGTGGAGGCAAGCGTTGCCGAGACGACGGCGCCAACTCAACTGCAACAGCACACCGAGACCACCCAGCAGAGATCGGTCCCCACGGATCCCTCTGCAGCCCAGCTTATCGAGCCCCCGGAGCCGATTCATGTCGGACTGAAGTCCGACCCACAGGAGTCATCAA
>JAACFL010000049.1 GCA_009937385.1 Gammaproteobacteria bacterium
ACTGCCGGCACCGCGATGTCGATCCCTCGATACCGCACGTGGTGCGCTTCATCACCCCGATCGAGGGCACGGTCGGCTTCGACGACCTGATCCGCGGCCGGGTGACCTGGGAGAACGCCGAGCTCGACGACCTGGTGATCCGCAAGTCCGACGGCGCGCCGACCTACAACCTGGCCGTGGTGGTCGACGATCTCGACATGCAGATCAGCCACGTGATTCGCGGTGAGGACCACGTCAGCAACACGCCGCGCCAGGTGCACATCTTCCGCGCGCTCGGCGCCAACGTGCCGGTGTTCGCCCACGTGCCGATGATCCTCGGCGACGACGGTGCCAGGCTCTCGAAGCGCCACGGCGCGGTCAGCGTCATGCAATACCGCGAGGACGGATTCCTGCCCGAGGCGCTGCTCAACTACCTGGTGCGACTCGGCTGGTCGCATGGCGACCAGGAGGTGTTCTCCATCGACGAGATGGTGACGCTGTTCGACCTCGAGGCGGTCAACAAGTCGGCATCGGCCTTCAGCACAGACAAGCTGCTGTGGCTCAACCAGCACTACATCACCGAGGCGGACCCGGTGCACCTGGCGCGCGAACTGAGCTGGCACGTCGGCCGGCTCGGCATCGATCCTTCGGACGGCCCGTCGCTGGCCGACGTGGTGCGTGAGCAGCAGGGCCGCGCCAAGACGCTGGTGGAACTCGCCGACATCAGCGCCTTCTTCTACCGTGATCCGGCCGATTACGAAGCCAAGGCGGCGAAGAAGCACTTCAAGCCGGGCGCGATCGAGCCGCTGGAGCGTGCCCGTGCAGCGCTGGAGACGCTCGAACCCTGGAGCGCCGAGGCGATCCATGCCCTGGTCGAAGGGGTTGCCCAGGCGCTCGAGGTCGGCATGGGCAAAGTGGCCCAGCCGCTGCGCGTCGCGGTCTCGGGGCGCGCCGCGACCCCTGGCATCGATGTAACGCTGGAACTCGTCGGCCGCGACGCCACGCTACGGCGCATCGATCGGGCGTTGGCGTGGATTCGTGAAGAGACCGATACCCAAGCGCAGCAGTGAGCAAAGGCTCGTGTAGGTCGGACTTCAGCCCACCCCATCCATGGACAAAACTGTTGGACTGAAGTCCGACCCACAACGACACGGCCCGGCAGAGCGATGAACGACAGCGACACCCCGAAGAAGAGCAACTTCATCCGCCAGATCATCGAGTCCGACCTGGCCAGCGGTAAGCATGTCGCGATCCAAACCCGTTTCCCGCCAGAACCGAACGGTTACCTGCACATCGGTCATGCCAAGTCGATCTGCCTGAACTTCGGTGTGGCCGAGGACTACGACGGCCGCTGCAACCTGCGTTTCGACGACACCAATCCGCACAAGGAGAACGCCGAGTTCGTGCGTGCCATCGAGGAGGACGTGCGCTGGCTTGGCTACGACTGGGAAGAACGGATGTTCTTCGCCTCCGACTACTTCGAGCCGCTCTACGAGTTCGCCGTCGAGCTGATCCGGCGTGGCAGGGCGTACGTCTGCGACCTGACCGCCGAGCAGATCCGCGACTACCGCGGCACGCTGACCGAGGCCGGTCGTGACAGTCCCTATCGGGAGCGCAGCGTCGAGGAGAGCCTCGACCTGTTCGCACGCATGCGCGCCGGCGAGTTTCCGGACGGATCGCGGGTGCTGCGCGCCAAGATCGACATGGCGTCGCCGAACATCAACCTGCGCGATCCGACCATCTACCGCATCCGCCACGGCGTGATTCACCACCAGACCGGCGACGAGTGGAGCATCTACCCGATGTACGACTTCACGCACTGCCTGTCGGACATGCTCGAAGAGGTGACCCACTCGCTCTGCACCCTCGAGTTCGAGGACCACCGGCCGCTCTACGACTGGTTCCTCGACGCCCTCGAGACGCCTTGCCACCCGCGCCAGATCGAGTTCGCGCGCCTGAATCTCGAGTACACGGTGCTCAGCAAGCGCAAGCTGACCGAGCTGGTCGACGGCGGCCATGTCGAATCCTGGGACGACCCGCGCATGCCGACCATCGCCGGGCTGCGGCGGCGTGGCTACACGCCGGTCTCGATCCGCAACTTCTGCGAGCGCATCGGCGTGACCAAGGCCGACAGCCGCGTGGAGATGCAGATTCTCGAGGGCTGCATCCGCGAGGATCTCGAGCAACATGCAAATCGCCGCCTCGCGGTGCTCGATCCCCTGAAGGTGGTTCTCACCAACTATCCGGAGGAGCGGGAGGAGGAGTTCGAGGTGCCGAACCATCCGCAGGAGCCGGGCATGGGCGAGCGCCCGGTGCCGTTCTGCCGCGAGCTGTGGATCGAACGCGCCGACTTCATGGAGGAGGCGCCGCGCAAGTTCAAGCGCCTGGTGACCGGTGGCGAGGTGCGGTTGCGCAACGCCTACGTGATCCGCTGCGACGAGGTGGTCAAGGACGATGCCGGCGAGATCGTCGAGCTGCGTTGCAGCTACGATCCCGAGACCCTCGGCCGCAATCCCGAGGACCGCAAGGTCAAGGGGGTGATCCACTGGGTCTCGGCGCGGCACGGCGTGTCGGCCGAGGTGCGACTCTACGACCGCCTGTTCACGGTGCCGAATCCCGAAGGGGAGGAGGACTGGCTTTCGGCCATCAATCCTGAATCGCTCGAGGCAGTTACCGCCGTGGTCGAGCCGGCCCTGGCCGACGCGGCGCCGGGTGAGCGCTTCCAGTTCGAGCGCACCGGTTACTTCTGCGCCGACCGCCGCGACCACTCGGCAGAGCGGCCGGTGTTCAACCGTACCGTCGCGTTGCGCGACTCCTGGGCGAAGATCGCTGGCAAGGGCTGACCGCAGTCGGCAAGGCGTTGCCTTGCCTTGCCGATCGAGGGTTGGGGTGGGCTTCGTTCACGCTACATCGCACCGTGGGCGGCGCTCCTGCCCACAGGATTCGGAGTGGCAGCGGCCCCCAGGCCACGAACGGCCCACCCGCAGGCCTCGGCCTAGCGCGAGGTCAGCTTGAACTCGATGCGCCGGTTGCGCGCCAGCGCGGTTGGCGAGTTGCCGGGATCGAGCGGGTGGTATTCGCCGAAACCCGCGGCGACCAGCCGTCGTGGCGGGATCCGCTGATCGATCAGGAAACGCACCACTTCCACCGCGCGCGCGGTCGAGAGTTCCCAGTTCGACGCGTAGCGTGCGGTCCGTATCGGCACGCGATCGGTGTGGCCGTCGACGCGAAGAACCCAGTCGAGGTCGTCGGGGATGCGCTCCGCGAGCTCACGCAGCGTCGCCGCGAAGCGCACCAGCTGGGTGCGTCCCCGTTCACCGAGATCGGCGGTGCCGGAGGCGAACAGCAGCTCGGACGAGAAGACGAAGCGGTCGCCCTCGACACGGATGTCGGGACTCTCGCCGAGCACCTCGCGCAGCCGGCCGAAGAACTCCGACTGGTAGCGACTGAGACGGTTCACCTCGCGCGCCAGGGCGATGTTGAGGCGCTTGCCGAGGTCGGCGATCTCGGCCTCCTGGGTCTGCTTGACCGCCTCGGCGGCTGCCAGCGCGGTGGCGATCTCCTCGAGGCGGCGGCGCAGTTCCAGGATCTGCCGGTTGAGCAGCGCCAGTTCGGCGCGCGCCGCGGCCGAGATCGAGCGTTCCTCGTCGAGCTCTGCGCCGCGCTGGGCCAGGGTCTGTTCGGTTGCCCGGAGGCGTCTGATCAGTGCGCCGGTCTCCTCACGGCTACCGGCGAGGGCCTCGCTCAGAGTCGCACTCTCCATCGCCAGCGCTGCGCGGGCCTCGCTCAGCCCGGCGAGGTCCTCCTCGAGCCCGGCGTTGGCCGAGGTGAGCGCGTCGAGCCGCGCATTGAGCTCGACCTTCTCGCCCATCAATTCCGAGATCAGCGACGAGAGGGCGCTGGTTTTGTCCTGCAGTGCGTCGTTCTGCTCCTCGGCGAGGCCGAGCTGGCGGGTCAGCTCGGCGATCTCGCGGTGCAGCGCGGCAAGCTCGAGGTCCTGCATCGAGACCGTGCGCGACAGCATCGCCTGCGCGACGACGAACACCAGCAGCACGAAGATCACCACCATCAGCAGCGCGGCCAGGGCGTCGACGTAGCCTGGCCAGATGTCGATGGTGCGCCGGTGGCGGCGCGCGGCGGTCGCCATGCTCAGGCCTCAGCCGTCATCACGCCGGTTGCGTTGCGCGAGCGCTTCCTTCAACAGCTCGCGGGTCTCGCGCAGCTCGGCGGCGATCATGTCGAAGCGATCGTCGAAGGGCGACGCCTCCTCGATCAGCGGCGCCTCGGGCAGCGACTCCTCGCTCGGCTCCTGACCTTTGCCCGGCTCGTCGATCAGCTGGGTCACGCCCGACAGCCACTCCTCGAGGCCGTTGAAGAAGCGGTTCTGGGCGTGGCCGGCGAGGATGTCGAGGAAGCCGAGCACCAGCGAACCGCCGAGACCGAACAGCGACGAGCTGAACGCCGTGCCCATGCCGGAGAGCGGTCCGGCGAGTCCCGCCTTGAGCTCGGCGAACATGGTGCCGACGTCCTGCGCGGTCACCTCCAGCCCACCGATCACCGTGGCCACCGCCGAGATGGTCTCGAGCAGGCCCCAGAAGGTGCCGAGCAGGCCGAGGAAGATCAGCAGCCCGACCATGTAGCGCGAGATCTCACGCGACTCGTCGAGGCGCGAGCGGATGCCGTCGAGTATCGTGCGCAGCGCATGAGCCGAGAGGCGGAAGCGGTCCTTCATGCGCCCACTGAGGTGTGACGCCAGCGGGCGCAGCAGGCGCGGCTCAACCGCCAGCGAGATGCCGGTCTGCCCGGTACGGAACAGCTTGATCCACTCGATCTCGACCTCGAGGGCCAGCACCTGCTGGAAATTGATGATCACGCCGAGCAGCAGCACGCCGAGGATCAGCGAGTTGAAGCCCCAGTTGGCGAGGAACGCAGCCTCCAGCGAAGGGTAGAGGACGGCGCAGACCGCACCGACCAGGGCCAGCGTGACCGCCATCCAGAACAGGGAGTGCCTCGGTTTGAACATCGCTCGGGTCCAGCGCCTGCGGTCCACGTGTTGTAGCACAGCCGCGACTGGGCTTCCGTATCCCGCATGGCGGGTGCCTTCGTGGCACGGGACGTGCCGGTGTCGGCTCGGGGTTAGAATACGCGCCCTCCGCAGCGCCCGGATCCCGCCGCATGCAGCAATGGTTCCTTCCCGTCGGTCTGGTCCTGGCGATCCTGTTCGCCCTGGCCGCGCCCGATCCGGGCCGTGCACTCAACGCCACCGGGCTGGTCACGGCGCTGGTGCCGCTGATCTTCCTGATCAACGGCTACCAGACCCGCCTCGACATGCTGTCGCTGGGTGGGCGATTCCTTGCGGTGCTGGCGAGCGGTGCCGTGCTCGGCCTGCTCCTGAGCCCGTTTCTCGGGCTGGCTGCCGCCACGCTGCTCGGGTTGCCGGCGGCGGCCGCGCTCGGCCTGGTGGTGATGGCAAGCATGCCGCCGACACTCTCCTCGGGCGTGATCCTGGTCGAGAACGCGGGTGGTCATACGCTGTGGGCGATGCTGCTGACGATCCTGCTCAACCTGGCCGGGATCTTCACCATCCCGTTCATGCTCGACCTGACGCTCGAGGCCGGTGCCGAGGTGGCGGTGGCGCCGTGGCCGCTGCTGTGGCGTCTGCTCGGCCTCGTGCTGCTGCCGTTCGCGCTCGGTGGGTTGCTGCGCCGGCTGCTCGCGCGCAAGGCGCCGGGCTGGGTCCGCTACGTGCCATCGTCATGCATCATCCTGGCGGTATGGATGTCGATGTCGGCCTCACGCGGAACGCTGCTCGAACTGACCGTGGGCGCGCTGGTGCTGATCGTGGCCGGGTCGCTGCTGGTGCACGGCGGCCTGCTCGGCCTGTGCGCCGCTGCCGGTCGCGGCCTGCGCCTGGCAGCCGGTGAGCGCATCGCGCTGCTGTTCGTGGTCTCGCAGAAGACCCTGCCGGTGGCGATCGGCGTGCTGACCGCGCTCAACGCGCCGATCGCCAGCGCGCTGGTGGTCTGCATCATCTTCCACTTCCTGCAGCTGATGGTCGACGCGCTGCTCGCGGCGCGGCTGCGCCGACCGGCAGCGCGCTAGAGACTCAGCCGAGGCGGGCGGGCAGGGCCTCGCGCAGCTTGTCGGCGATGCCACGCAGCAGCTGCTCGGTGGTTTGCCAGTCGATGCAGGCGTCGGTGATCGACACGCCGTAGGCGAGGTCGCCCGGATCGCCGGTCATCTTCTGGTTGCCGCCATTGAGGTGGCTCTCGAGCATCAGGCCGATGATCGAGCGGTTGCCCTCCAGGATCTGGTTGGCGATGTTGTCGGCGACCAGCGGCTGCAGCTCGTGGTTCTTGTGCGAGTTCGCGTGGCTGCAGTCGACGATGATGTTCTGGGTCATGCCGGCCTTGGCCAGCGCCTGCTCGGTCAGCGCCACGTTGACCGAATCGTAGTTCGGCTCGCGGCCACCGCGCAGGATGATGTGACCGTAGCGGTTGCCCTTGGTCTCGACGATCGCGACCTGGCCCGACGGACTGATGCCGAGGAAGCTGTGTGGCGCCGCGGCGGATTGCAGCGCGTTGATCGCCACCTCGAGGCTGCCGTCGGTACCGTTCTTGAACCCGACCGGCGTCGACAGGCCGCTCGACATCTCGCGGTGGGTCTGCGACTCGGTGGTGCGCGCGCCGATCGCCGCCCACGCAAACAGGTCGGCGAGATACTGCGGGCTGATCGGGTCGAGCGCCTCGGTGCCGGTCGGCAGACCGAGTTCGGCAAGCCAGACCAGCAGCTCGCGCGCCTTGGCCAGCCCCTCGTCGATGGCGAACGAATCGTCGAGGCGTGGGTCGTTGACGAACCCCTTCCAGCCGATCGTGGTGCGCGGCTTCTCGAAGTAGACGCGCATGACGATGTAGAGCGTCTCGCCGAGCTCTTCCTGCAACTTCTTCAGCCTCGTCGCGTACTCCTTCGCGGCGCCGACGTCGTGGATCGAGCACGGGCCGGAAACGACCAGCAGGCGCGGGTCGCGGCGGTCGAGGATCGCCTTGATGGTCTCGCGACCGGACTCGACGGTGACGGCCGCCTGTTCGTTGGCGGGGATCCGCTCGTGCAGCGCCTCGGGCGAGACGAGCACGCGGAAGCCGGCGATGTTGAGGTCTTCGAGTTTGTGGGTGGTCATGTTCATGGGTGGTTCGCGGCCATCACGGCCCGTGTTCGCTGATCGTCCGGGAGCGTCCGGGAGGTTCGTGGGGTGGTGTCGAAGGCCCGACCTGGTGGGTCCGGCGTATGCGTAACCGACACATTATACCTGTCATCAGTCCCTTGATGGACGCCCACTCCATCGGTGGGGAGACACATCGCGCCGAAGCACAAGAGGCTGTATTTGGCAAGGATTCCCGGCGGTTGCGGGATGCGTGGTGAAGCCGTAAGTTGAATGTCAGGTCCACGTGCCAGAGGTCTGCGAACCGCGATGCATGCCATCGTTGACGAATCCACGCTCGCGAGGCTGGCGCCGCGCAGCCAGCTCGACCGCCTGATGCGCGAATACGAACGCAACTACGAGCGCATGCGTTTCACGGTGCCCGGGCTGCGTGAGATGTCCGGCCGCAACGTGTCACGTGCCGTGGCCATGCCTGAACTGCATGTCGAGATCCTCGACCAGTCCGCATACACCACGACGATGGTCATGACCTACGCGCTGGAGATTGACGGCACGCGCCAGCCCGAGCCCGAGGTGCAGGTGCGCGTGTACCACGATGCACGCATGGCCGAGGTGCTGGCGGTGCGCGAGCCGGGGCCGACCGGCGGCACGGCCTGGTGTTCGCTGCGTCACTCGGCGATGTCGCGCAAGTGGCGCTTCAACCGTTTTCTCGGCAAGTGGCTCGCCTACTGCCTGCAGCAGGGTCACGGGCGCTTCGAGTCCGTTGGGACATGAGGTTCTACGACTACACCCCGGCACCAAGCCCGCGCCGGGTACGCATGTTCCTGGCCGAGAAAGGCCTCGAGATCGAGACCGTGCAGGTCGACCTGGCGGCCGGTGAGGAATTCCGGGAACCCTTTGTCACCCTCAACCCGCGCTGCGTGGTGCCGCTGCTCGAACTCGATGACGGCACCTGCATCGGCGAGGCGGCGGTCATCTGCCGCTACCTCGAGGCAGTGCACCCCGAGCCGCCGCTGCACGGCACCACGCCCGAGCAGCGTGCGGTCATCGAGATGTGGGACCGGGCGATGGAGGATGATGGTTTCCGCGCCGTGGCCGAGGCGGTACGCAACACCAGCCCGGCATTCGCCGACCGCGCATTGACCGGGCAGGAACGCTACCCGCAGCTCCCCGAGCTTGCCGCCCGCGGGGTGCGCCGGACCCGCCAGTTCATGGATGACCTCGATACACGCCTGGGTGCGTCGCCGTTCGTGGCTGGTGATGAGTTCAGCATTGCCGACATCACCGCCTTCGTCTGCGTCGGGTTCGCGCGCTGGGCGAAGGTCAAGCCGGAACCGCGCCACGCCAACCTGCAGCGCTGGCACGAAGTGATCGCCGCCCGGCCCAGCGCGAACGCCTGAAACCGGATTGCGGGGGAGGCCTCGGGTCCCGTCGGTGCGGTGCGAATGGTCTATGGTGGTGCTGGATCCGCCAGTCATCCGAGGTCAGCGACTTGAAGCGTGCCATCTCTGCCAGGAACTGCGTCTGTCTCCCGTTGCTACTCGGCCTGATGGTGTTTCTGGCGGCATGTCAAAGTGCCGACCTTCGCCGCGACACGCCTTTCTGGGCCGAGGACGTCGGTGACCCCGCCGCCCGTTTCGAGCTCGCCAAGCGGACCCAGCCCGAACTGATCGCCTTCCTGCGCCGGCTGCCGAAGGGCGCCGACCTGCACAATCACCTCAGCGGTGCGAGCTACGGCGAGTACGTCGTCGCCAGCGCCCTCGAGCAGGGCCTGAACTACGATCCGGCAAGGCGCCGCTTCACCGACCGGCCGGCCGGTCAGGACGGCGTGATCACCGGTGAGCAACTGCTGCGCGACAGTGCACTGCTGGCGGCCTACCACGACGTCTCGAGCATGCGCGGCTGGTATCCGGCGGTGGCCAACGGCCACGACCACTTCTTCGCGTCGTTCGACCACCTGCGCTCGGGCGACCGTGGCAAGGCCGAGATGCTCGCTGAGGTCGTGGCGCGCAACGCCTGGCAGAACGTCACCTACCTCGAGCTGATGACCTCGCCGTACCCCAAGTCGGTACGCAAGGCGATAGGCGCCGCGCTCGAGCGCTTCGATCCGGGTGATCTCGAGGGGGCCTGGGCGCAGGTCGCGTCCGTGCTCGACGACCCGGCCCACGCGGCGGCCACCGCCGCCTACCTCGATCGGATCGAGTCCGGGGCCGACCGCATCCTGCGCGACAAGCACGACCTGCGTCTGCTCGGCGACGCCCCCGACGTCGTGGTCCGGTACCTGCCTCAGCTGCTACGCAAGCTGTCGCTCGATCGGTTCTTCGTCGACGCCGTCGCGGCGATGATGGCGATCCGCGACGAGCCGCGCGTGGTGGCGCTGAACATGGTCCAGCCAGAGGATGCCACCCGGTCGCGGGAACGGTTCGCGGACCAGATGCGCATCCTCGACTTCCTGTCCGGGAAGCTGGGCAATCCACCCATCTCGCTGCATGCCGGCGAGCTGGTGCTGCGCGAGTCGCCGGTCGAGCCGATGCGCGACCGCATCAGCCGCTCGGTGACCCAGGGCCAGGCGCGGCGGATCGGCCACGGCATCTCGATCGCCTGGGAGGACGACGTCGTCGGCACCCTCGAGACGCTGCGCCGGCGCGAGGTGCTGGTCGAGATCTGCCTGTCGAGCAACGAGGGCATCCTCGGGGTCAAGGGCGATGCCCACCCGTTCATGCTCTACCGGCGTGCCGGCGTGCCGGTCAGCATCAATACCGACGACGAGGCGATCAGCCGCAGCAACCTGACCATGGAGTTCGTGCTCGCGGCGAGTCGTTACGATCTGCGCTACGCAGATCTGCTCGAGCTGGCGCGCAACAGCCTCGAGTACGCCTTCATGCCGGGTGATGGACTCTACGTCGAGCGCGACTACGCGCGGTTGCGCCCAGGATTTGCCAAGGTGCGCGATTCGCAGTGGACGCCTTCGGCCGAGGCGCGGGCGGCGATGCAGTCCGATCTCAAGCTGCGCCTGCAGGTGCGGCTCGAGCGGGAGATCGTCGCGTTCGAGCGCAGCCTCGCGAACGGCTTCCGCACCACGCCCTGAACGGCCGTCGCGGCGAGGCTACTCGACGTTGTACTGCAACGCGAAGCAGCGCCCCTGCTCGGCCTTGGCCGCCTTGAGGTAGCCGCCGTTGCGCAGCGCCTTGTAGGCGAGGTTGCCCACCGAGTGCTCGCCGCTTTTCTGGAACCCCTGTTTCGCGCGGTAGTCCTTCAGCGCGCGCCGATAGAGCTTGAACTCCCGGCAATCGAAGCTCTGCGGGTTGGCCTTGAAGCGCGCGCGCAGGCTCTCGAACTCTCCTGCGTAGCGGGTCACGTCGGCCAGCACCACGTCGCGTCCGACGATGTTGGTCGGTGGCTTCGGTTCCTTGATCCAGCGGTCCTCGCGCAGTGAGTAGACGCCGTCCGAGCCTTCCGGTGAGCGGTAATCGAGGATGAACAGCTCCACCTCGTGGTCGCGAACACGCAGTTCGTAGTCTCCATTCCAGTCGTCGGATCTGGCATTGAATAGCTGGAACAGCAGCTTCAGGTCGGTGGTGATCGGGCTGCCGTCGACCGAGACGTGGACATCGATGTCGGACTGGGAGTGGTAGAGGTAGCCGGCCATGCTCCCGGCGAAGACGATCTCCTTGACGTCCAGGTTGCCGAAGCCGGTGTCGAGCAGAAACAGCTCGGCCATTTTCAACAGCCGTTCGCGTACGAGCGGATCGAGCTTGCCCTCCTGCCACAGGTCCGGATGCAGAGTGTTGCGCGCTTGCACGTCGTCGACCAGCGTCTCGATTTTCTGTGCGTCCGCCAGGGGTGTGCGCGAGTGCGAATCGGGCGAGCTGGCACAGCCGATCGAGAGTACGGCGACCAGCAACAGCGCTAAGGTGAAGAGGTTGCGGATCGGGTTATTCATCACATCCTCCTAGAGCTTGAGTTCGGTCAGGTCCATGGGGTCGGAGTCCATCTTTTTGCCCTGGCGTGCATCGATCACTTGCTGGCCGAAATAACGCAGCTTGCGCGTCAGGACGCGGATCACGCCACGCGCGGCCCCGGGATTGGCGTCGAGGATGTCATCGAGTTTCTCGCGCTCGATCTTGATTGCGACCACCTCGTCGCTCGCGGTGACCGAGACCACATAGGGCATGCCATCGAGGATTGCGACGTCACCAAGAATCGACTCCTTGCCGAGCGTGGCGATGGTCTTGCCGACCACGCTGGCCTCGACGGTGCCGCTGACGATCAGGTACATCGCATGGGCCGGTTTGCCCTCCTCGAAGAGCATCTCGCCCTTGGCATAAGTCATCTCGTCAAGGGCTTGCGCTACCTGCCACAGCTCGTCGACCGAGAAGGACTCGAAGAGTGGAATCTTCTGCAGGAAGAGAATGCGTTCGACGGTTGGGATCATCGGGAACTCTCGGGTGTGGGTTCTGACTTGGTGCCGAGGAGTTCGCCGACCAGTTGGCGAATCGACGCTGCCGGATCTTTAAGCAGCGGTTCGAGAAGCGCACGCTTCTGATCCTCCGGCTCTATTTTCCACGCGGCCAGTGCCGCGGTTTCCCGAACCACGGCGTGATCGGAGGAGAGATGGGCACGTACCTTCTCACTCAGACGATCGAGTTGTGCATCACCTGTCGTCCAGAGGGCCGCGGTCGAGCGCCATGGATCGGCATGTCGTAACCAGCGTTCGATACGCTGCTCACCATCACGGCGGGTCACTTCGATGCGCTTGGCGGCCGCGGAGAGTGACGCGGCTGGACTCTCCGCCTCGATCAGCGGGATGACCAGGCTGCGGTCCTCACGTTCCAGAGCCTGGTTGATCACCTCGATCGCCGCATCGAGCTGTTTGCGATCCTCGCTATCGAGGGTGCTGACCGCCAGGTCGATGACGTCGGCGGGGTAGGTCAGGCCGAGCACGGTGAACAGCGTCTCGATCACTCTGCGCAGGCGCCTGCGCAGGATCAGAGAGGCGACCGCGACGTGGTCGCGAAGCGGGCTCTCGTCGAAATCGGCAAGCGCCGCGGTGATCTGGTAAGCATCCTCGTACAGCAGGTCGAGTGCGCCAGCAACCTGCTCACGTGGGAGCGGTTGGCCTGTGTCGCGTACGATCCGCGACGCGGCCCGGGCTGCATCCAGGGGCACGGTCAGCAGCGGGTGATGCAGCCGTTCGAGGAGTGTGGCGAGGGCCTCTTCACCACCGATGCGCCCAAGGATCTGCGCGCTCTGACGGCGCACGCGGATCGGCAGCCCGGTGTCGAGAAGCATCTCCCGCAACTGCGGCACGATGCCTGGATCCGCACGACCGAGGGCGGCGAGCTCCATCGGCAGCAATCGATCGTCACGCAGCCGTTGCAACAGATTTCCCCAGACGCCCGGGCAGTTGACCGCGGCAGCGGCCAGTGCGGCACGGCAGCAGACCTCGGGTACCGGGTCGTCGAGCGCAGCCAGCACCGTGTCGGTGCAGGTCTGTGCTTTCTGGTTCATCACCGCGTCGAGTGCCGCGAGGCGTTCCTCGGGATCGCCCGAGGCCGCGAACTGCGCCAGCACATCGTCGCCGAGGCGTCGCTCTTCGTCGCGAGTCGAGGCGAGGAAGAAGGACAACGCAACCACGCGCACAGGCAGGTCGGTGTGGTCGAGGTAGGGGCGCACGCCCGAGAGGTCTTCGTCCTTGTTGAGCAGGAAAATGCCCTGTGCCGCTTTGGCACGCACCCCGGCATCCTGGTCGTCGCGAAGCAGCTCACGCAGGCGGGGCAGGTGCGTGGTCGTGCCCACCTCGCCGAGGTAGGCGGCAGCGGCGGCACGCACACTCGCTTCGTCGTGGTGGGTCAGCTCTGTCACCTCGGGCAACAGGTCGGCGCCCTTGATGCGCCGTGCGATCTCGAGACTGCTGACCACGCGGTCTGGATCGGGATTGGCGAACTGGGCGCGCACCTGGGCGATCGCCTCCGGATCGGTGATCTCGATCTGGTCGGTGTGGAACTGGATGCGGTTCTGGGCCAGGACATTGAGCATCGACATCAGGTAGCCGCGCTCGGCGGTCACCGAGAGCACGATCCAGATCAGCGCCATGGCCCCGGTCAGCCATCCGACCGCGGCGTCGTTCATTCCGGCACCCTGGGTCACGACGAT
>JAACFL010000243.1 GCA_009937385.1 Gammaproteobacteria bacterium
TCGGCGAGGGAAACCGGTTCGTCGTCGCCGACCACGAAGTGATCGAGCAGGCGCACCTCGACCAGTGCCAGGGCGTCACGCAGGCGCAGCGTCACCGCCGCGTCGGCGGTGCTCGGCTCGGCGACCCCGGAAGGGTGGTTATGGGCGACGATCAGCGCCGCGGCATTCAGTGCCAGCGCACGTCGCACCACCTCGCGCGGGTGCACGGTCGCGCCGTCGAGCGTCCCCACCGACAGCTCCTCGCAGGCGACGACGCGATGGCGATTGTCCAGGAACAGGCCCAGGAAAACTTCGCGGTCGAGGTGCCGCAGGCGGCTGACCAGGAAGCGGCGAGTGAGTGCGGGGTTGGTCAACGCGTCGCCGCGTTCCAGCGACGCCTCGAGGTGACGCCGGGCGAGCTCGAGCACCGCCGCCAGCTGGGCGAACTTGGCGTCGCCGAGACCGGGCTGGGCGCAGAATCGGGTGCGCTCCGCCTCGAGCAGGTTGCGCAGGCCCCCGAACTGGTCGAGCAGTTGGCGTGCCAGGCCGAGGGCGCTGAGGCCGGGCAGCCCGGTGCGCAGAAAGATCGCCAGCAACTCCGCGTCGGACAGCGCCGCCGGACCGCGAGCAAGCAGTTTTTCCCGCGGGCGCTCCGCCGCGGGCCAGTCGGTGATCGGCATTCCACCTCCCTGTGCAACGCCTCGTCGATTGCGGATACACTCTAGTCCCACATGGATGCGCTGGCCAACCGCAACGTCCTGCTCGGCATCACCGGCGGGATCGCCGCCTACAAGGCCGCCGAGCTGACCCGCCTGCTGGTCACCGGTGGCGCCAGAGTCCGGGTGGCCATGACCCCGGCCGCGCAGACCTTCGTCACGCCACTGACGCTGCAGGCACTCTCCGGCAACCCGGTGCATACCGAGCTGCTCGACTCGGCCGCCGAGGCAGCGATGGGCCACATCGAGCTGGCGCGCTGGGCGGACGTCGTGCTGGTCGCGCCGGCCACTGCCGACTTCATCGCCCGGCTCGCACACGGCCACGCCAACGACCTGCTCAGCACGCTGTGCCTCGCGACCCGCGCACCGCTCGCGCTCGCGCCGGCCATGAATACCCAGATGTGGCTGCACCCGGCCACCCAGGCCAACTGCGAGCAGCTCGCGGCGCGCGGCGTGACGCTGCTCGGTCCCGGCGCCGGCGACCTCGCCTGCGGCGAGACCGGTCCGGGGCGCATGCTCGATCCAGCCGAACTTCACGCGGCGCTACCGGACCTGCTCGGCGGTGGCGCACTGAGTGGATTGCGGGTGGTGGTCACCGCGGGCCCCACGCGCGAGCCGGTCGACCCGGTGCGTTACCTGGGCAACCGCAGCTCGGGCAAGATGGGGTTCGCGGTCGCGCAGGCGGCGTCCCGTGCCGGTGCCAGCGTCACGCTGGTCGCCGGCCCGGTCGGGCTGCCGACGCCGTCCGGCGTGCGACGTGTCGACGTTGAAACCGCGGCGCAGATGCATGCGGCGACCATCGACGCGGTCGACGATTGCGACATCTTCATCGCCGCCGCCGCGGTCGCCGACTACCGCCCCGCACAGGTCGCTGGGGAGAAGATCAAGAAACAGGCCGCGAAGCTCAACGTCGAACTCGAGCGCACCAGCGACATCCTCGCCGAGGTCGCCGCGCTCGAGGGCGGTCCGTTCACCGTCGGTTTTGCCGCCGAAACCGACGACGTCGCCGGCTATGCGCGCGAGAAGCTCGCGTCCAAGAAGCTCGACATGATCGCCGCGAACCGCGTCGGCGAGGGTCTCGCCTTCGGCACCGACGACAACGAACTCGAGCTCCTGTGGCCCGACGGTGGGGCCCGGCTCCCTCGGGCCCCGAAATCGGAGCTCGCACAGCAACTGATCGCGCAGATCGCCGAGCGCTACGATGCCACACGACGTTAAGGTCAGGATTCTCGACCCGCGGATCGGTGACACGATCCCACTGCCCCACTACGCGACGGACGGCTCCGCCGGTCTCGACCTGCGCGCCTGCGTCGACGGGCCGCTCGAGATCGTGCCGGGCGCGACGCACCTGATCCCGACGGGTATCGCCATCCACCTCGACGACCCGGGCCTTGCGGCGATGCTGCTGCCGCGTTCCGGGCTCGGTCACAAGCACGGCATCGTACTCGGCAACCTGGTCGGTCTGATCGACAGCGACTACCAGGGGCAGCTGTTCGTCTCCTGCTGGAACCGCTCCAATGAGTCCTTTACCATCGGCGTAGGGGAGCGCATCGCCCAGATGGTCATCGTCCCGGTGGTACACGCCAGCTTCACCGTGGTCGACGACTTCGAGAGCACCTCGCGCGGCGACGGCGGCTTTGGTCATTCCGGTCGGCACTGAGCGGGTATCGAAACAACATGAAAATGCCCAGCATCCCCAAGGTCGGGTTGAAAAAGCGCAAGGCAGACGACTTCGAGACCCCTGCCGAGAAAGCCCCCAAGAAGACGAAAAAGACCAAGAAGGCCAAGAAGAGCGCCGGACCGGGCGGTCTGCGCCTGCCCCGCTTCGCCCTGGCCCTGGCCATCCCGGGCATGCTCTTTTTCGCCGCGGTACCGGCTGCCGTCTGGTTCCTTGGCACCCAGTCGGCCCAGGCCACCATCGAGGCCCAGAGCCAGGTCGCCGCACGCGCGGTACGGGCCACGGTCGAGGCCGGCCTCGGGCCGGTCATGTCACGTGCATCCACGGTGGCTACCGGGATGGTCGATCCGACCCTGTTCGCCGCCGACGATGCGCAGCGCACGGCGCGAGCCACCGAGCTGGCCAAACACTTCCCGGACGCCAAGCGGGTGCGGCTGCTCCCGGCCGGTTACGACACCCTCGAGCAGGATGCCGATCCGCCGATCAGCTACGCCGACATCGAGCAGTTCGGCAAGGCCACCGCCGAGCCCGGCAAGGCGCTGCCGCTCGAGGTCTACCAGTTCGGCGGCCCCCAGGCACACCTCAACCTGGTGCAGGCGATCACCGAGGGTGAAGGGGACGCGTTGCGGGCGCGAGGCCTGCTGGTGGTCAGCTACGACCTCGGACTGCCGCGCCAGGCGCTGCGCGCCGCGGGTGGCGTGTCCGGATACGCCGAGCTGGTGCAGGTCGCGGGCGGCAAGCAGCTGGTGCTCGGCAGCGTCGGCAACGCGTCGAGCAAGCAGGGTCCGCCGCTGGCCAGCGAGAAGGTGCCCGGCAGCCGCTGGAGCGTTCGCTACTGGCCCGATGCCGGTGCGGTCGCGGCGATGGGCGTGCCGCTCGAGCAGCTGGCCGCCGTGGCCGGTGCTGCGCTGCTGCTGTTCCTCGCCACGCTGGTTCTGGTTTTCCGCTGGCTGGCTGGCGTGTTGCGTCACGACCAGGCGGCGATCATCAAGCTGGTCAGCGATCTCGTCGAGCGCGGGTCGCGGACCA
>JAACFL010000244.1 GCA_009937385.1 Gammaproteobacteria bacterium
CGTGCCGGGTCGGCACCGCCAAGGCCGCCGAGCTGATGGAGGCGCCGAAGTGGGATGCCAGGCTGCTCTCCGAGCTTTCCGAGGCGATGGCCGATGCCTCGATCTGCGGTCTCGGCCAGGCGGCACCGAACCCGCTCCGCTGCGTGATGAAGCACTTCCCGGACGAGGTCGATGGCTGAGCCGATGACCTTCACCCTCGATGACCGCGAGGTCGATGCGCGGCCAGGCGAAACCCTGCTGCAGGCGGCGGAGCGCCACGGCGTCGCCATCCCTCACCTCTGCCACAGGGAAGGCATCGAGCCGGCCGGCAACTGCCGCGCCTGCATGGTCGAGGTCGACGGCGAGCGAGCGCTCGCTGCATCTTGCTGCCGCATGCCTGTCGAGGGGATGGTGGTACGCAGCGACTCACCGCGCGCCCGCCACGCGCAGAAACTGGTGTTGGAGCTGCTCGCCGCCGACGTGCCGGACGAGACCCTGATCCGTAACGACGAGCTGCAGAAGTGGTGCAACGCTCTCGAGGTCGGGCCGTCACGGTTCCCGGCCCGATCCGACCCACTGCCTGCCGACACCAGCCACCCGGCGATTACCGTTCGGCTCGACGCCTGCATTCACTGCACCCGCTGCCTGCGCGCCTGCCGTGACCTGCAGGGCAACGCTTCGACCAGGGCGTGGTACTCGGGGAGAGCAGCTGTGTCGGCTGTGGCGAATGCGTCCAGGCCTGCCCCACAGGGGCACTGGCGACGGCCGATGGCCTCGGCACGCTGGCGCCCGAGCGCAGCGTCGATTCGCTGTGCCCATACTGCGGTGTCGGATGCCAGCTGACCTTCCACGTCCGAGACGAACGCATCGTCGAGGTCGAGGGCCGCGACGGTCCGGCCAACCGCGGCCGCCTCTGCGTCAAGGGACGCTACGGCTTCGACTATGTGCACCACCCGCAGCGACTGACCAAACCGCTGATCCGCCGCGACGGGGTGGCGAAATCGGCGAACGCGACGGTCGATGCTTCCAATCCGTCCGCCGTGTTCCGCGAGGCCACCTGGGAGGAGGCACTCGACGTCGCCGCCACCGGTCTTGCGCGACTGCGACAGACCCGCGGTCCAGGTTCGCTGGCCGGGTTCGGCTCGGCCAAGGGCTCCAACGAGGAGGCCTACCTGTTCCAGAAGCTGGTACGCACCGGCTTCGGCAGCAACAACGTCGACCACTGCACCCGACTCTGCCACGCCTCGTCGGTCGCCGCACTGCTGCAGATGATCGGCTCGGGCGCGGTGTCGAACCCGGTGGCCGACGTCGCCGAGGCCGAGCTGGTGCTGATCATCGGCTCCAACACCACGGCCAACCACCCGGTCGCGGCGACCTTCATGAAGAACGCCGCGCGCGCCGGGACGACGCTGATCGTGCTCGATCCGAGGCGCACGCCACTCGCACGGCATGCTGACCTTTTCGTGCAGTTCCGGCCCGACAGCGACATCGCGCTACTCAACGCCTTGCTGCATGTGATCGTCACCGAGGGGCTGGTCGATCGCGAGTTCGTCGCGCAGCGCACCACCGGCTTTGCCGAGCTCGAGGCCCACCTCGCCACATTCAGCCCCGAGGCGATGGCACCGCTCTGTGGGGTGCCGGCGGAGAGACTACGCGAGGTCGCGCGCCGCTACGCGACCGCCGGCACAGCGATGATCTTCTGGGGCATGGGCATCTCGCAGCACGTGCACGGCACCGACAACGCGCGCGCGCTGATCAGCCTTGCGCTGGTCACCGGCCAGATCGGTCGTCCCGGCACCGGCCTGCACCCGCTGCGCGGCCAGAACAACGTCCAGGGCGCCTCCGACGCCGGCCTGATCCCGATGGTCTTCCCCGACTACCGGCGCGTCGACGATCCCGGCGCGCGCGCCCACTTCGAGTCGCTCTGGGGTCAGGCACTCGATCCGAACCCTGGCCTGACCGTGGTCGAGATCGTCCGGGCGATCCTGGCCGATGAGGTGCGCGGCATGTACATCCTCGGTGAGAACCCGGCGATGTCGGATCCCGACCTCGGCCACGCAAGGGAGGCGCTGGCGAAGCTCGAACACCTGGTCGTGCAGGACATCTTCCTGACCGAGACCGCGTTCCACGCCGACGTCGTGCTGCCCGCATCGGCATTCCCCGAGAAGAGCGGCACGTTCACCAACACCGACCGGCGCGTGCAGCTCGGGCGCCAGGCCATAGAGCCCCCGGGCGAGGCACGCCAGGACCTCTGGATCGTGCAGGAGATCGCACGGCGGATCGGCCTCGACTGGGACTACGCCGGCCCCGACGCGGTCTTCGCCGAGATGACCCGGGCCATGCCCAGCATCGCCGGCATCGATTGGGCGCGTCTCGAACGTGAGGGTGCGGTGACCTACCCCTGCCCGACCCCGGACGACCCCGGACAGCAGGTGATCTTCACCGAGACCTTCCCGATCGCTGACGGCCGCGCACGCCTGGTGCCGGCACCCCTGCAAACCGCATCCGATTCGCCCGACGAGGATCATCCGTTCGTGCTGATCACCGGGCGACTGCTCGAGCACTGGCACACCGGTGCGATGACCCGGCGTGCGAGCAAACTGGAAGCACTCGAACCGGAAGCCGAGATCGGGATCCACCCCGACGACCTGGCACGACTCGACGTCGCCAACGGCAGTCCGCTGCGCCTCACCTCGCGCCAGGGCGAGCTCGTCGCGCGCGCCCGCTCCGACCCCGACCTGCAGCCGGGCCAGCTGTTCCTGCCGTTCTGTTACGCCGAGGCGGCGGCGAACCTGCTGACCAGTGCGGCACTCGACCCCGACGCCAAGATTCCCGGTTTCAAGTTCACCGCCGTCGCCGCCGCACCCGCGTGAACCGGACGTGCTAGCCTCGTCGGATACACACCAAGGAACTCCGCGCATGTCCGACTCCTGCGTCTTCTGCATGATCCTCGATGGCACGATCCCCAGCATCCGCATTCACGAGGATGACACCACGCTCGCATTCATGGACATCCACCCGGTCCAGCCGGGCCATGCACTGGTGATCCCCAAAGCGCACCACCCCAACCTTTTCGAAGCGCCACCCGAGGTCGTCGCCACGACGGCACGCACGGCGGCCCGTATCGGCAGCGCCATTCAGCGCGCGCTGAACCCACCCGGCATGAACCTGCTGCAATGCAACGGGGAAGCGGCGGGTCAATCGGTCATGCACCTGCACATGCACCTGATACCACGCGCCATGAACGACGGCATGACGATGAACTGGGATCTGGTCAAGGGCGATGTGAACGCAATCGAGGCCATCGCAGAACGCATCCGTACAGAACTCGCGAATGACGCTGGCTGACTGGTGGCTGCACCTCTGCACCTTGTCGTCATGGCCCTCGCCACCGTTCTGCTCGTCGCCTGCGACAGTGGCGACGATGCCGAGCGGCGCGCCCGCTTGGGCCTGCCCTCACCCGATCACGTTGCCGATACCCAGCGTGGCGCCGCGCTCTTCGCAAGCCATTGCCGCGACTGCCATGGCCCCGGGGCACGCTGCAGCGACAAGGACCCACCGCTTCTGCACGGCTACTATGTCCCTGGGCATCATGCCGATCTCGCCTTCTACTCGGCGGTCAGAAACGGCGTGGTGCAACACCACTGGGAATTCGGTGACATGCCCGCGCAACCGCAGGTCACTCCAGAGCAGGCGGCGGACATCACCGCCTACGTGCGTGATCTCCAGCGTCGGCAAGGACTGAACTGAAAGCAGGATCACCGACCGGTTGCTACGCTTTTTCGAGCCGCTACACGCCGCATCATGACGAGGAGGCCCACATGAGCACCGAGGAACTCTTCCGCAGCGAGCCCTACACGCGGGTTTGCACCGCAAGCGTCGTCTCATCGGATAACGAGGGCATCGTACTCAACCGTACGATCTTCTACCCCGAG
>JAACFL010000050.1 GCA_009937385.1 Gammaproteobacteria bacterium
ACTTGATCTTGGCTTCGGTCGAGTCGGACTCGCCCTTGTTGTCGACCCAGGAGAGCTTGACGGCGTCGCCCGCCTTGGCGCCCTTGAACTTGAACGCCAGGTAGGGATTCTTCGACACCGCCGGGCCCCACTGCGCCACCATCACCGTCTTGCCCGCGTGCTCGCAGGTCACCTCGGTGATGTGGTGCGCCGGGATCTTGTTGCCGTCCTTGCCCTTGCGCAGACCCGTCTCCATGGCGTGCGTGATCAGCGCCTTGACCGTGGTCTCGTCGCCGCGCAGTGATGCGCGCATCTTGATGCTCTTGGCCATCGTTCTCTCCTCCTCAGCCGCCGCAGCCGCCAATGGTGACTTTCACTTCCTTGGTCGCGCTCTGCAGCGTACCGCCCGACTTGACCACCGCGACGACGTCCGAGGTCTTGCCCATCTTCACGCGCGTCGCCGCGTAGCCCGACGCCCCCGCGCCGAGCACGAAGTTCGCCGCCAGCGGGCTCGGGTTGTTCGAAATGAACACGCTGATCGACTCGACGTTGGCCGCCGAGGTCTCGACCGTGATCGGCACCACCGCGCCGTTCTCGGCGATGTCCGGCGCCTTGATCGACACCGCGTCGGACGCCGATGCCGTGCCGCCGAGCAGCGTCTTCATCGCGCCCTCGGTGGAGTCGGCCGAGAAGGCCTCCTTCGACCAGGCCGCCAGCACTCCGCGTGGCGCCAGCAGGCCCGCGCCCGCCAGCGCTCCCACGCCCAGCGTGCCGCGCAGCAGCAGGCGTCGCTTGTTGTCTACCTTCATCTGTATTCTCCTCGCCTTGACCCTCTTTTCGAGGGGGATGGTTCGAACCGGCAATCGTCGGATCGGTCAGTCAAATCACGGGCGTACAGAAACGCCCGTCATGGCATATACGGTGCCACATCCAGGCATGAATGGAATCAGTGAAAGCGGTCAGATCGGTAGGGGTTTACCCTGACTTTCGATGATCAGGGTCATCCGAACCAGTTCCGAGACCGAGCGGGCGGCCATTTTTTCCATGACCCGCGCACGATGCGTCTCGACGGTCTTCTGGCTGATGCCGAGGGAGGAGCCTATGGCCTTGTTCGCCTGTCCGGCGACGACCAGGCGCAGTACGTCGAGTTCGCGCGGGGTGAGTGCTCGGTAGCGGGTCATCAGCTCTTCTCGGCGCAGACGCTGGAGGCTCTGCTCGGCGTCGCGGCGCAGCGCCTGCTGCACGCAGTCGAGCAGCTCCTGATCCTTGAACGGTTTCTCGACGAAATCGGCGACACCGCTCTTGAGTGCACGCACCGCGATCGGCACGTCGCCATGACCCGAGACGACGATGACCGGAAGGTTGATGCCGCGTTCGCGCAACTGCGCATGCACATCCAGCCCACCGAGACCCGGCATGCGAAGGTCGAGCACCACGCAGCCAGAGCTTTCGGGTGTGATCGCGCGCAGAAAGGCTTCACCCGAATCGAACGCCTCGACGCGCAGGCCGACCGAGTCCATCAGCCAGCGCATCGAGTCACGCACCGCGGCGTCGTCGTCGACCACGAAAACTGCCTGATCAGGCGACATCGCGCGCCTCCGCCACCTCGCTCGGCAGGTCGATGTGGAAGGTGGCGCCGCCACCCGCTTCGACCTCGGCCCAGAGTCGACCACCATGCGCTTCGACGATGCGCCGGCTGATCGCGAGACCGAGTCCCATGCCGCTGCGCTTGGTGGTGTAGAAGGGCGTGAAGGCCTCGCTGAGCGCGGTCGGGTCCATGCCCGGTCCGTTGTCACGCACCTCGATGTGGATCACGTCATCGGCGTTGAATGTGCTGCGTATCGTGATCCGACGCTGGTCGGTCGGGTTGTGCCCTACGGCCTCGATCGCGTTGCGCAGCAGGTTCACCACCACCTGCTCGAGCTCGATGACGATCCCGTTCACCGATGGCAACGTCTCGGCCAGATCGAGGTCGATGTCGACACCCGCCCGCCCGGCTTCCACGCTGACCAGCTGAGCCGTCTGCCCGACGAGGGCGTTGATCTCGATCGGGCCGCGCTGTGGATCACGCTTGCGGATGAAGTCGCGGATCTGGCGCACGATCTGCGCAGCACGGTGCGCCTGGGTGCTGAGCAGCTGCATCGCCTCGAGCAGCGAGTCACGATCAGCGCGGTCGTCCTGCAGTCTGCGCATGCAGGCGCCGGCGTAATTGGTGATGGCCGACAGCGGCTGGTTCAGTTCGTGGGCGATCTGCGACGCCATCTCGCCCATGGTGCTGAGTCGCGAGACATGGGCCATTTCGGTGAGGTGGCGCCGCTGCTCCTCCTCGGCCGCCTTGCGTGCCGAGATGTCGCGGCAGACGATGACCGCACCGAGCACCTTGCCCTCGCGGTCGCGCAGCGGTGCGCTGGCATACTCGACCGGGAAGCTGGAGCCGTCCTTGCGCCAGAACACCTCGTCGTCGACGTGGTGCTGACGGTTTTCGCGGAACGTCGCGCCGACCGGGCAGTCGCGCTTGGGATAGGGGCGGCCGTCGACGTGGCTATGGTGCAGCAGGTCGTGTTGGGATCGTCCTATCAGCTCGTCGATGGTCCAGCCTGTCAGGCGGACCATCTCCGGATTGACGAAGGTGATGGTGCCGTTGGTGTCGACGCCGCTGACGCCGTCTCCGACCGCTTCGAGGATCAGCTCGAAGCGGCTCTGGATGCCGCGCTTCGCCTCGTCGAGCTTGCGGTTGAGGTGCGCGATCCAGCCCGACAGCAGCACCAGCAGCCCGAGCATCAGTCCACCGGCGATGAATGCACCGCGGTACTTGGAGATCACGTCCTCGAAGGTGAAGCGTGGCTTGCCGTAGGGCCCGATGCCGAGTTCCTGGAACAGGGCGTGCACCGCCTGGTAGTCGAGCGGCACGGTCCAGCCTGCGTGGCGGCCGGAGAGGGAAGCGGGATGGTCGTGCGGCATCTGCATCAGCGCCACGGCCACACGCTGGGCGAGTGCGTTCGCTGTCGCGCCTGTCTTGGCGAATGGCCATTCCGGGTAGAGCCGGGTGCTGACCTCGAGTGGGAAGCCTTCGGTAGGCAGCGATGCGATGACGCGCACCGAGTCTCGTGCAAGGTCGCCGTCCTCGATCATGCGCTCGAGGATGTTGGTGCGCACCGCGCCGAAGTCGGCATCACCGGCGAGCACATGACGCACGACGGCATCGTGGGTGTTGGCGAATTCGATGCCGGCGAGATCCTCCCAGGGGTCGAGGCCGCGTGCCTGCATCTCGCGCCACTGCATCTGGAAGCCACCCAGGGAGTGGAGGTTGACTGCGACGAAGCGCTGATCGCGCAGGCTTTCGATCGTGGCCAGGTCGGTGCGGTCGATACGCGTGAACAGCACCCCGCCGAAGGTGTTGTAGCTCTGCTCGCCGTGGCGGTTGTTGAGCGTGGCGATGCGCGACACCCCCTGACGCACCTCGAGGTCGACGTACATTCCCGAGTTGACCAGCACGAAATCGACCCTGCGATAGGCCACCGCCGGCTCGACCTCCTCGAACTCCAGGGGGACGACCGTGAAGTGGTAGCCGGGCATCTGCGAGCTCAGGTAGTCGGCGGTGGGACCCCAATTGCGCAGCGTGGCGGCGTCACCGCGGTGGCTGAGCACGCCGATACGGATCGCGGTCTCCTGCGCCAGGCCGGCCTGCGGTACGCCGCCAAGCAGCGCGATGAGCAGGATCAAGCCGCGGGTCAGTGTCATGGCATGGCTCGCAAACGTGCGTGCCCGAGTATAGACCGGGCCGGGCTAAGGCTTTTCGGCGCGCGCCAGCTCGTTCAGGCGGCGCTCGATCTCGGCGAGCCGGGCCGCGATACGCGCGCTGTCGTAGTCGTCGGCGACGCGCAGCGCCTTGCGCAGCTCTTCCGCCGCCTCCGCCGCGCGGCCGTCGAGCAGCAGCAGCTCGGCACGGGCGCGGCGTGTACCGACCTCGTCCTGCAGCATCACGCCGGCGTCGTTCAGTATCTGGTAGTAGACGCGGTGCCCGCGCCCGGCGTTGATCTCGGCGACCAGCAGCGCCTGAGCCTCGCGCGCCTGACCGCTGTCGATCAGCAGCCGGGCGTGGGCCTCGGTCAGCGCACGGTGACCCGGGAACACCAGCAGCGCGTCGCGGTACTCGCGAAGCGCAGCGTCACGTTGGCCGCTGGCGGCCAGTGCCTGCGCCCTGAGCACCAGGTACTCGGCACGGTCGGGTTCGGCCGCGATCAGCGGCTCCAGGGTCTCGAGCGCCGCGCGGCCCTCTCCACGCTCGACCTGGGCCAGGGCGAGGGCGTAGCGCGCCTGGTCGTCACCGCGTTGCACGCGTGCACCGAACTCCTCGACGCGCTGGCCGTCGGGGACCCCGCCGAGCGCCTCGAGGCGCATGCGCGCGATGGAGAAGGCCGACTCGTCACGCGGTTTCGGGCGCGGCATCTGGCTGGCACGATCGGTGGCGCTGGCGATGCGCGAAACGTTGACCGGGTGGGTGCGCAGGAACTCGGGCAGCACGTCGCCGTAGAGGCGCTGGTTCTGTTGCAGGCGGCCGAAGAAGTCGGGCATGCCGTAGGGATCGAGCCCGGTGTTCGCGAGGATCTGGATGCCGATGCGATCGGCCTCCTCCTCGTTCGAGCGGATGAAGTTGAGCTGCGCTTGGGCGCTGCCGCCGAGGGTGGTCGCCAGCGCCGCCTCGCCCAGTTCACCGTCCACCTGGCCGAGCAGCAGCGCGGCGAGCAGCGCCACCGCGTTGGCGATCTGCATCTGGCCGGCGGCCTCGTAGGTGCGCGCCATGTGCCGTTGGCTGACGTGGGCGAGCTCGTGGGCGATCACCGCGGCCAGCTCGCTCTCGGTCTGGCTGGCCAGGATCAGTCCGGTATGGATGCCGATCACGCCGCCCGGTGCCGCGAAGGCGTTGATGGCCCGGTCGCGTACGACGAAGAAGGTGATCGACCCGGGACCGAGCCCGCTGTTGGCCGCCAGGCGAGAGCCGAGCGACTCGATGTAGCCGGTCACCAGCAGGTCGTCGTGGAGCATGCCCTTGGCGCGCAGGCTCTGCATCAGCGCCGCGCCGATGCGCCGCTCGGCCTGGGGAGTCAGCACCTGTGCCGAGGGGTCGCCCATCTCGGGGAGGGTGGACGGGCGTCCCTGGCCGGCCACCAGCGGCGCCAGCGCCAGGCCGAACAGGAACAGCACCAGCCGGGAGATTCGGCCGGCCGCGGCGTGTTGGCGCGTGCGGGTCATGCTTGGGCGGTGGTCAGAAGATGGTTTCGGGCACGGTCTACTGAGTGTGAGACTATCATTAGATGCACCGGTTCGCCGGTGGCCCTATCACCAATGGGTGATTGTCTCGCACGGCAAACGGCGAATACTGGGCAACGGCCCCACGAGGGGCCCCGAACACGCTTACGATTGGAGGAATCAGATGGCCGATTACGATCAGGAACTAGACGCCACCGGGCTCAACTGCCCGCTGCCGATCCTGCGCGCGAAGAAGGCGCTCGCCGGCATGGAGAGTGGCCAGGTGCTGCGCATCGTCGCCACCGACCCGGGCTCGGTCAAGGATTTCGACGCCTTTGCCCGCCAGACCGGCAACGAGCTGATGGACTCGGGCGAGGATAGCGGCAAGTACACCTTCCTGATGAAGAAGGCCTGAGTCCGGCAACCCGTCGCCGGGTCGCGCGCCACATCACGGGAGCAGCGCAATGGAAGAGAAGAAACTCGCGATCATCGCCACCAAGGGCACGCTCGACTGGGCGTACCCGCCGTTCATCCTCGCGTCGACCGCCGCCGCGCTCGGCTACGAGACCCAGGTGTTCTTCACCTTCTACGGCCTGCAACTGCTGCGCAAGGATCTCAGTGGCGTCAAGGTGAGCCCGCTCGGCAACCCCGCGATGCCGATGAAGATGCCCTACGGGCCGCAGTGGTTCCGCGACGTCAACTGGAACATGCCCAATGCGCTGATGTCGATCGTGCCCGGCTTCGAGTCGATGGCCACCGGCATGATGAAGAAGACCATGCGCGAGAAGGGGGTTGCCAGCATCGAGGAGCTGCGCGACCTGTGCCAGGAGGCCGAGGTGACCATGATCGCCTGCCAGATGACCGTCGACGTGTTCGGCTTCTCGCCGAGCGACTTCATCGACGGCATCGAGTACGGCGGCGCCGCCACCTTCTTCGAGTTCGCCGGGGAGTCGGACGTCAACCTGTTCGTCTGAATCGGGACGCAAACCGGGCCGGGTCGACCGCGAGGTCGGCCCGGCCTTCTCGTTGAGGGTCCCCACGACCGGCCACCCCGGGCCGTCTTGACCCATCGCAGCGCCAGGCGCGTCGCCAACGGACTATGCTCTCGCCTACCGGGCTCGTGCCCGCCGGCTGATGCAAGCGATGCCAGACGAACCACTCCAGGTCGCCCGCCACGATGGCGTCGTGCGCCTGACGCTCAATCGCCCGCAACGGCTCAACTGCATCGATCGCGACCTCAACCGGCGTTTGCGAGACACCGTCGAGGACCTCGCCTCGGATCGTGACCTGCGCGTGGTGGTCGTCACCGGCGCCGGGCGCGCCTTCTGCAGCGGCCAGGACCTCGCCGAGCGCCATGCCGATCTGCAGTCCGGGTCGCCCGATCTCGGCGCCGCACTGGAGCAAGGTTTCAATCGCATCGTCACCGGCATCCGCGCGCTCGAGGTGCCGGTGGTCGCGGCCGTCAACGGGGTCGCGGCAGGTGCCGGTGTCGGCCTGGCAATGGCCTGCGACCTGGTCGTGGCCGCGCGTTCGGCGCGCTTCGTGCTGTCGTTCGTCGAGGTCGGCCTGGGGCTCGATTCGGGCCTCAGCTGGACGCTCCCGCGCCGGCTCGGCGCGGCGCGGGCACGTGGCCTGGCGCTGACCGGCACGCCGCTCGATGCCGAGAGCGCCGTCGAATGGGGCCTCGTCTGGCGCTGTGTCGACGACGCTGCACTGGGCGCCGAGACCGACGCCCTGGTCGAGGGGCTGAGCCGTCGTCCGCGTCACACCCTGGCCGGCATCAAGCGCGCGCTGAACGAGGCCGAAACCGCGACGCTCGATGCCCAGCTCGCGCTCGAGGCGACGCTGCAACGCACGGCCGGAAGCGATCCGGCCTACCGTGCCGCGGTCGAGGGCTTCATGGCACGCGGGAAGGAGAAGTGAGCATGGCCGAGCCGTTGGCGAGGGAGTCGATCGTTGGTGTGATCGGTGCGGGCACCATGGGTGCCGGTATCGCCGAGGTGGCCGCGGCCGCGGGCCACCCGGTGCGCCTGCACGACAGCCGTCCCGGCGCCGCGGCCGAGGCCTGTGACGCGCTCGCGGCACGCCTCGACAAGCGGGTCGCACGGGGCAAGCTGGTGCAGGCCGAGCGCGACGCCCTGGTGGCGCGCATCACCCCGGTCGACGCGCTGGAGGCCCTCGCCCCGGCGGCGCTGGTGGTCGAGGCGATCGTCGAGGATCTCGCTATCAAGCGTGAACTCTTCGCCACTCTCGAGGGGCTGGTCGCCGCCGATGCCATCCTCGCCAGCAACACCTCCTCGCTGTCGATCACCGCGCTCGGCGCCGGCCTGGCGCGACCGGAACGGTTGGTCGGCATGCACTTCTTCAACCCGGTGCCGGTGATGAAGCTGGTCGAGGTGGTGCACGGCCTGGCCAGCGATCCCGGGGCCGTCGCGACGGTCCTCGCGACGGCGAGCGCCTGGGGCAAGCACGCGGTGCGCGTGGCCTCGACGCCGGGCTTCATCGTCAACCGGGTCGCGCGGCCCTTCTATGCCGAGGCGCTGCGCCTGCTGCAGGAGGGTGCGGCCGACGCGGCGACCCTCGACGCCGTCTACCGTGACGCCGGCGGTTTCCGCATGGGGCCGTTCGAGTTGATGGACCTGATCGGACACGACGTCAATTTCGCCGTGACGCGGACCGTGTTCGAGGCCTTCTTCCATGACCCGCGCTACCGGCCGTCGCTGGTCCAGAAGGAACTCGTCGACGCGGGGCGGCTCGGTCGCAAGAGCGGCCGTGGCTTCTACGATTACGCTGACGACGCGCCGCGGCCCGAGCCCCGCGAACGGCCGACCGTGGCCGCGCCCGACGCGATCCGCGTACACGGCGACCTCGGCCCGGTCACGCCCCTGGTCGAGATGGCCGGGGCCGCGGGTGTCGTCGTGGAACAGGTGCCGGCCGAATCCGGCGGCTGGATCGAGTTCGGCGGTGCGCGCCTGGCGCTGACCGACGGACGCACCGCCACCGCCCGGGCCGTGCACGAGGGCAGCGACCTGGTCCTGCTCGACCTGGCACTCGATTACGCCGGCGCATCGCGATTGGCGATCGCCGTGGCCGCGCAGGCCACGCCCGCCGCGGTGGATGCCGCCGTCGGCTTGCTGCAGGCGCTCGGCAAGCGGGTCGTGCAACTCCGCGACACGCCGGGCCTCGCGCTGATGCGTACCGTCAGCCTGCTCGCCAACGAGGGCGCCGAGGCGGTGCTGCAGGGCGTCTGCGACGCGGCGGCGGTCGACGACGCCATGCGCTACGGCGTCAACTACCCGCGCGGGCCGCTCGCCTGGGGCGACGCCGTCGGCGCGGCCCGGGTGCTGACCGTGCTCGACCACCTCACGGCCGCCTACGGCGAGGACCGCTACCGCGCGTCGCCGTGGCTGCGACAGAAGGTCGCCGCGGGCCGGCCGCTGTGCGACGACGAATCCGACTGAGAGGAGAATGACGCATGCAGATGACCCCCGAGCTCTTCCACCAGTTGCTGCGTCCGGTCATGGCCTTCTGCGCCGCGCGTGACGTGGACGAAGACCTGGCCGCCGCGCTCAACGAGGCCTTCCCGCCCGATGGCGACACCTTCCTCGCGGTCAGGCGCGCGTGCCAGGATGCCGTGACGGCGGGCTGGATGTGCGATCGCGAGCACGGCGGCATCCGTTTCGGCCGCGTGATCAAGCCCGGCCCTGACAGCGACGGTTTCAGCGTCGACGTGGTGCACATGGACGAGGTGGTGGGACCGCACCACCGTCACCCGAAGGGTGAGATCGACATGATCATGCCGTTGACTCCGGGTGCGAAGTTCGACGGCCACGGCGCGGGGTGGGTGGTCTACCCGCCGGGCAGCGAGCATCCGCCGACCGTCAGCGACGGCGCCGCGCTGGTGCTCTACCTGCTGCCGGAGGGCGCGATCGAGTTCAGCAGGTAGACAAGCGCAGGGTCAGACGCCGAGGTGCTGCATGTGCACCTCGGGGCTTGCGGCGAGTTCGGCGGCCGTGCCCTCGTAGACGACCTGTCCCTTGGCCAGGATCACGCAGCGGTCGGAGATCCTGAACAGCGCCTTGAGGTCCTTGTCGACGATGATCGAGGCCATGCCGGTCTGCTTGATCTCGCGGATGACGTTCCAGATCTCCTGGCGGATCAGCGGTGCGAGTCCCTCGGTGGCCTCGTCGAGGATGATCAGCTCGGGGTTGGTGAGCAGCGCGCGGGCCACGGTCAGCATCTGCTGCTCGCCGCCCGAGAGCTGGTTGCCGAGGTTGCCGACCCGCTCGTGCAGCCGCGGGAAGAGCTTCAGCACCCGGTCGTAGGACCAGTCGTCGCGGCCGTCGCGCCCGGGGCGCGCCGCCATGACCAGGTTCTCGTGCACCGTCAGGTTGGGGAAGATGCCGCGATCCTCGGGCACGAACGCGATGCCCTCGCGAGCGATGCGGTGCGGAGCCGCGCGCGTCATGTCCATCCCGTGGACCTCGACGCGCCCCTCGCGGGCCGGGGTCAGGCCGACCAGGCTGCGCAACGTGGTGGTTTTGCCCATGCCGTTGCGCCCGATCAGGCTGACCGTCTCGCCCGGGCGGACCACCAGGTCGATGCCGTGCAGGATGTGGCTCGCCCCGTAGTAGGTGTGGATGCCCCTGGCGGCGACCAACGGTTGGATTCCCGCGTCGTTCACGCCTCGTCCTCCTCGACGCCGAGGTAGGCCTGCTGCACCTCGGCGCTGTTGCGGATCTGCTCGACGCTGCCGGTCTTGAGCACCTCGCCGTTGACCATCACGGTGATCAGGTCGGCGATCGCGAACACCGCGTCCATGTCGTGCTCGATCAGGATCAGCGTGTGCTCTTCGGCCAGCCTGCGCAGCAGCCCGATCACCTGCGTGGCCTCCTCGCTGCCCATGCCGGCGAGTGGTTCATCGAGCAGCAGCAGGTCGGGCTCGGTCGCCAGCATCATGCCGATCTCGAGCTGGCGCTGCTCGCCGTAGCTCATCTCGGCGGCGACGGTGTCGCGCCGCTCGCCGAGTCCGCAGGTCTCGAGTGCATTCAGCGCCCGGGCCTCGACGTCGACCAGCCGGCGGGCCGGGCGGAAGAAGCGCATCGAGCTCGGCCGGCGCGACTGCGCCGCCAGCCAGCAGTTCTCGAAGCAGGTGAAGGTCGGGAAGATGTTGGTCTTCTGGAAGCTGCGTCCGACACCGAGCTGCGAGATCCGGTCCGGGGACAGGCCGGTGATGTCCTGACCGCGATAGTGGATGCTCCCGTCGCTTGGCGGCAGGTTGCCTGACAGCAGGTTGATCAGCGTGGTCTTGCCGGCACCGTTTGGGCCGATGATGGCGTGCACGACGCCCGGCTCGAACTCGAGGCTGACGCCGAACACCGCGCGCAGCGCGCCGAACTGCTTGCCCAGCCGCACGGTGGTGAGGATCGGCTCGCTCACGGCGGTGACCCCCCGTCACCGGGGGGCTTGCGGCGCAGCCAGCGCGCGATGTCAGCCGGCAGCCCGGCGATGCCACGCGGCAGGAACAGCACCACGGCGATGACGAAGATGCCCATGTAGAGTGTCGGGTGCTCGGTGACATCCTGCAGCCAGTCGTGCAGGAAGCCGAACGCGAACGCACCGAGCACCGGCCCGTGCAGCGTGCCGATACCGCCGAGGATCACCGTCATCATCACGTTGCCGGACTCGTGCCAGCCGAGGTGCGCCGGACTGATGATCGAGGTGTGCATCGCCTCGAGGAAACCGGCGAAGCCGGCCAGCGTGCCGGCGATGATGAAGCTGACCAGCTTGTAGCGGCGGGTCGCGAAACCGAGGGCGCGGGTGCGGTCCTCGTTGGTGCGGATGCCCTGGATCACTTGCCCGAACGGCGCGTTCAGCAGACGGCGCAGGCCCAGGTAGCTGAGGATCAGAGAGACCAGCACGACGTAGTAGAAGGTGTGGTGGTCCTCGAAATCGATCGGGTTCCATGAGCCGATCGCCAGCGTCGGCTTGGCGAAGATGAACATGCCGTCGGAACCGCCCAGCGCGGTGTTCTCGTTGAAGAAGTAGAACAGCATCTGGGCGAAGGCGAGGGTGATCATGATGAAGTAGATGCCGCTGGTGCGTACCGAGAACCAGCCGATCACCAGCGAGGCGAGCGCGGTGACGCCGAGGCAGGCCGGCAGCACCCAGTAGATCGATGCCGTCTCGGTATCCATCATCACGATCCCCAGGATGTAGCCGGACAGGCCGAAGAATGCGGCGTGGCCGAAGCTGACCAGGCCGGTGAAGCCGATCAGCAGGTCGAGGCTCATCGCGAAGATGCCCAGGATCATCAGGCGCGTGACCATGTTGCCGTAATAGATGCCGAGGAACGGCGGCAGCGCGGCGAGCACGACCAGCAGGCAGATCAGGATCAGGTTGGTGGTGAGCGAGGTGCGGAACATCCCGGTGGCTCAGTGGGCCGACTGGCCGAACAGGCCCTGCGGACGCCACAGCAGGATCACCGCCATGGTCGCGTAGACCGCCATCGAGGCGAAGTCGGGCACCAGCACTTTGCCGAAGGTGTCGGCGAGTCCGATCAGCATGGCGCCGATGAACGCGCCCTTGATCGAGCCGATGCCACCGATGACCACGACCACGAACGAGATGATCAGGATCTGGTCGCCCATGCCCGGGTAGACCGAGCTCACCGGCGCGCCAATCATGCCGGCGAATCCGGCCAGGCCGGCACCGAGGCTGAACACCACCGCGAACACCCAGTTGATGTTGACGCCGAGCGCCTGGACCATCTCGCGGTTGCTGGCGCCGGCGCGGATGGTCATGCCGAGACGGGTCTTCTGGATCAGCAGGTACATGCCGGCGGCGATCAGCATGCAGACGATCGAGATGAACACGCGGTAGATCGGGTAGACCTGGTTCTCGGTCAGCGGGATCGAGCCGGACAGCACCTCGGGAACCGGCACGCTGTAGAAATCGGTGCCCCAGAAGATCTTCTGGCACTCGTTGAGCACCAGGATCATGCCGAACGTCAGCAGCACCTGGTAGAGGTGGTCGCGCTGGTAGAGGTGGGCGATGGCCAGGCGCTCGATGGCCAGGCCGAGCAGCATGATCAGCGGCACGCCGAACAGGATCGACAGGGTCAGGCTCTCGGTGAAACCGAACAGCCACCAGACGATGTAGGCGCCGAACATGTAGAACGCGCCATGGGCCAGGTTGATGATGCCCATGATGCCGAACACCAGCGTCAGGCCGCTGGCGACCAGGAACAGCAGGAAGCCGTACTGGACGCTGTTGAGCAGCTGGATTAGGAAGCTGGTGAAGTCCATCGATGCAGGGTCCTGATGTGCGGACGCCGGCGCACCCGGCAGGGCGCGCCGGCGTCCCGTTCAGGTCTCAGGCAGGATCAGGCCATCTTGCATCCGGCGGCCGGGTCCTCGAGCGCCTCGGCAGCGATGCCGAGGTTCTTCTGGGCCCCGCTCCGGACTTCACGCAGGTAGATGTTCTGGATCGGGTTGTGCGCCTTCGACATCTTCCACGGCCCGCGCGGGCTGTCGACGAAGTTGGCGTTCTCCATCGCGGCGATGATGTCGGCGGTCGCGCCGGTGTCGCCCCTGACCGCGGCCATCGCCTGCACGATCAGCGAGCCGGCATCGTAGCCCTGCACCGCGAACACGTTGGCCACGCGCCCGGTCGCCTTCTCGAAGGCGGTGCGGAACGCGACGTTCGACGGGTTGTCGAGGTCGGCCGAGTAGTGCAGCGTCGTACGCACGCCCTCGGCGGCCTCGCCGGCGGCCTTGGCCACGCCCTCGGTCAGGAAGCCCGGGCCGTAGAGCGGGATCGACTTCAGACCGGCCGCGGCGTAGTCCTTGAGGAACTTGGTCGCGCCGCCGCCGGAGAAGAAGGCGAACACGGCGTCCGGCTTCAGCGCCGCGATCTCGGACAGGAAGGCCTGGAACTCGACGTCCGGGAACGGCACCTCGATGTCCTTGATCACCTTGCCGCCGGCCTTGGTGAAGGCGTCGGCGCCGGCGTCCATCATCTG
>JAACFL010000051.1 GCA_009937385.1 Gammaproteobacteria bacterium
GACGTCTGGATCGCCACCTGGTCGGGCGCCAACCGCATCCGTGGCGGCGACCTCAGCGATCGCAGCAAGTGGGACACCTTCACCGTCGCCAACACCGACGGCGGCCTGCCCAACGACTGGGTCTATGGCCTGGTCGAGGGCAACGACGGCGTGATCTGGATGGCCACCGAGGGTGGCCTGGCGCGCTTCGAGGACGGCAATTGGCAGAACTGGAAGCACGACGACGGCCTCGGCGCGCCCTACGACGTGGTCAAGGAGTCGATCCAGTTCAAGAACGACCCGGCCAAGGTGTCGAGCCACCACGCCCGGCAGAAGGTCGAGCAGGGTCTCGAGAACGTCGACGTCGCCTACAACCCGAACTACATCGTCGCGCTGGCCTTCGCACCGGACGGCGCGGTGTGGGCCGGCACCTGGGGCGGTGGCCTGGGGCGTTTCGATGGCAAGGCCTGGACCAACTACACGGTCAACGAGGGGCTGCCGGCCAACCACGTGTTCATGCTGCGCTTCGACGACGCCGGCAAGCTCTGGGTCGGCACCAGCAAGGGGCTGGCGCAGATGCAGGACGACGGCAGCTTCACGGTCATGACCCAGGCCGACGGCCTGTTCTCGGACAACGTCTTCTCGATGGCCGAGGCGCAGGACGGCAGCCTCTGGATCGGCAGCTTCGGCGGCGTGACCCGCCTCTACCCGGAGAGCTGAGCGGGCGCGCGCGGCGTGGCGGTCGATTTCAGCGGCAAGCTGGTCGTCGCGATCTCGTCGCGCGCGCTGTTCGACCTCGAGGAGAGCAACGCGGTCTACGAGGCGGAGGGGGTCGAGGCCTACTGCCGCTACCAGATCGAGCACGAGGAGGACACGCTGGCGCCCGGCGTCGCGTTTCCGCTGGTGCGCAAGCTGCTCGCTCTCAACGGTGATGGTGCTGACCACCCGGGCGTGGAGGTGATCCTGCTTTCACGCAACAGCGCCGACACCGGGCTGCGCATCTTCAACTCCATCCAGCATCACGGCCTGGCGATCCAGCGCGCGGCGTTCACCAACGGCGAGACGCCGTACCGCTACATCGCCGCGTTCGACGCCGACCTGTTCCTGTCGGCGCGGCCCGACGACGTGCGCGGCGCACTCGACGCCGGCGTCGCGGCCGCGGCGATCCTGCCGTCGATGCCGAACGCCGACGACGGCCGCGAGCTGCGTATCGCCTTCGACGGTGACGCGGTGCTCTTCTCCGACGAGGCGGAGCGGGTGTTCCGAAAGGACGGGCTCGACGCCTTCGAGACCAGCGAGGCGAACGCCGCGCGGGTGCCGCTCGAGGGCGGTCCGTTCCGGCGCTTCCTCGCCGCGCTCTACCGCATCCAGAGCGCCTACCCGGCGGAGTTGGCGCCGATCCGCACCGCGCTGGTCACCGCGCGTGGCGCCCCGAGCCACGAGCGGGTGATCCGTACGCTGCGCGCCTGGAACATCCGCATCGACGAGGCGCTGTTCCTCGGTGGCGCGGACAAGGGGCCGTTCCTGCGCGCCTTCGCCGCCGACATCTACTTCGACGACCAGCAGGGGCACTGCGACTCGGCGCGCCAGCACGTCGCCACCGGCCACGTGCCGCACGGCGTTGCCAACGAGGCGGCAAAGGCCTCCTGAGACCGGTCGCGTTTCAGCGCCAGTAGAAGCCGCCGAAACAGCGTACCAGCGCGTAGATCAGCGCAGTCAGTGGCCACGGGCAACCCTTGGCGAGCAGGCAGGCGCGCATGCGGCGATCGGCCTCGCGACGCGTGGTGACCTGGGGAAAGCGCTCGGCACGGTGGATGCCATACATGTTGTCGTGGCGCTTGAAGCAGACCCAGTAGCGGTCGTTCAGGTACTCCGCGAAGCCGAGGACATTCGGGAACCTGACGTAGTTGCGTCGCTTCTGCGACAGCGGCAGGTCCGGCGCGACCTCGTCATCCAGCAAGTCCTCGTTGCCCAAGACGCGACCGGACCGGCTAGGCGGCCTGCTCCCGCGGCTCGGTCTGGGTGATGGCGACGTCGCGGTAGTTTGCGGTCGCCGGATCGTTTCTGACCTTCTGCATCAACCTGCGCACGCGGTACATGTGCAGCCTGCTGGTCAGCTCCTGCATGGCAACGCGCACGAGATTGCGCGGGTAGAAGAGCAACGGGTTCTCGCGTGGCAGTGACGGCCGCCGGTCCCGGCGCTTGCGGATCGGGTGGATGCCGCCGTCGATCGGGTGGATGCCCATGTAAGGGTAGAAGTAGGAGAACCAGAACAGCCGGTTGGCGGTGGTCAGCTTCTTGTTGCTGCCGAGCGCGAACATGCGTCGGAAAATGGTCTCCATGTGCTCGAAGGTGTAGAAGCGTCGCCAGGCGTCGAGGTAGGCCCCCTGCAGCTCTGCGGCGCTCATCTTCGGGTGGGCCATCACCGGCTGCGTGGTGTCGTACTTGTTCATGTCCGGATCCATCCAGACCTCTTTTTCCCACAGCTGCTGGTGGTCCTTTGAGCCGGGCAGCGGCTGCATGACGGTGAAGTAGACCAGGTCGAGCGGCAACTCGCGCTTGAGGAACTCGACATCGCCCCGGATCGATTCTGGCGTGTCGTTCGGGAAGCCGATGATGTACGCGCCGATCAGCACCACCGGGTGGCGCTTCCAGGCGAGCATCATCTCGCGGTACTCCTCGATGTGATTCTGCTTCTTGCCGGCGCCGGCCAGGTTGTCCGGGTTGACGCTCTCGAGGCCCATGAAGACCTGGTCGACCCCGGCCGCGACCGCCTTGTCGATGAAGCCCGGGATGCGGTGCGCCTGGACGTCGACCTGCACCTGCAGGCGCAACTGGATGCCACGTTCCTCGCGCAGTCGGATCAGGCGGTCGAACAGCGCTTCCCAGTTGCGGTTGCGTGCCAGGTTGTCGTCGGTGATGAAGAACTGGTGCACGCCCATGGCGTGGTTCTGGACCACGATGCGCTCGAGGTCGTCGGGCGTCCGGAAGCGGCTCTTGCGTCCGTGCACGTTGATGATGGTGCAAAAGGTGCAGACGAACGGGCAGCCGCGGCCCATGTCGAAGATCGACATGTCGCCCCAGCCGCTGCCCTCGAGGATCTCCCTCGGCAGCACCGGGACCGGCTCGCCCTGGATCTCCGGTGGCGCGTCGAGGAAGTTGTAGACCGGCTTGAGTTGACCGGCCTGCGCTTCGCGCACGACTTCCGCGAAACGCCCCTGCTCGGCCTCGCCGGCGAAGAAGCTGATGCCGCGCGCCTGCGCCTCGAGCAGGTCGGGTGGCAGCTCGGGAAGCATGGCGATGCAGCCGGAAACGTGGATGCCGCCGACGATGACCGGCAGGCCGGCATCGAGGAACGGGGTGGCGACGTCTACGGCGCGCGGGAACTGGTTGCTCTGCACGCCGACCAGGCTGACCAGCGCGCGACCGCCGTCGGCACGGATCTGCCCGAGCAGCTCGTCGACCGGGATGCGCTGGCAGATCTCGTCCATCGCGTGGACGACGATCTCGGTGTCGTCGCCGAGCACGCGGCGCTCGCGGCAGTCGAGAGCGAGGGCGTGCAGGCAGGCCAGCGAGTTCGACGCAATCCAGTTGTGGCGCCACTGGATCGGGTAGCCGTCCGCATCGTAGTGCGTCGGCTTGATCAGGACGAGGTGAAACCTCTGCGTGGCGGCCATCGTCATCTCCCTGCGCGGCCGGTGCCAGGGGCCGCGTAAAACTGGCACACTGCCGCGAACATCGCGCGGGCAGGGGCCGCATGCCATTCATCAAACCACACCGCCGACCGGGACGAAAGGGCGTCGCCAGAGTGTGGCAGGCGCGGTCGGGCGATCGTCGTGGGGCGGATGCCGGAACGCATATTGTCCCACACCCGGCCAGGTGCCGTGACACGCCGCCATGAGCGATGCCGAGCGCACACGCCTCGATCGCTGGCTCTGGTACGCCCGCTTCTTCAAGACCCGCACGCTGGCGCGCCAGGCGGTCGAGGGTGGCCGGGTGCACCTGGGTGGTGCCCGGGTCAAGCCCGGGCGCGCGGTGCGTCCTGGAGACGTGCTCGAGATCCAGCGTGGCGAGGAACGCTTCGAGGTGACGGTGCTGGCGCTCGGCGAGCGTCGCGGGCCGGCCCCCGAGGCGCAGGGCCTCTACTCGGAGAGCGAGGCGAGCATCGCCCGGCGCGCCGAGGCCGCCGCGCAGCGCCACGCCGTGCGGACCAGCGAGCCGGGCGGCGGGCGGCCGGGCAAACGCGATCGTCGCCGCCTGCGCGCCTTCCGCGAGGGGCTGGAGTGACGCTCAGGCCGGCCGGACGACCGGTGCCGCGAGCAGCTTGGTGGCCACCTCGAACAGGTCGCGGGCGAGGCCCGGCAGCCTGAGGATCGCCTCCAGCTCGGCCTGCACCAGCGCCTGCCTGGCGTCGTCGTAGCGCCGCCACTGGCCGAAGGCACCGAGCAGCCGCGCGGCGATCTGCGGGTTGCTACCGTTGAGCGTGCGCACCGTCTCGCCGAGCAGGGCGTAGCCGCCGCCGTCGGCGGCGTGGAACTGGGCCGGGTTGCCGTGGCAGAAGGCCCCAACCAGTGCGCGCACGCGGTTCGGATTGCGCAGCGAGAAGGCCGGGTCGTGCATCAGTTCACGCACGTGCGCCAGCGTCCCGGGCAGGCGCGAGGTGGCCTGGATCGAGAACCACTTGTCGAGCACCAGCGGGTCGTCTTGCCACCTCGCGTGGAACGCTTCTAGCGCCACCGGGCGCGCGGGGACGTCGGTGTTGGCCAGCGCGGTCAGCGCGGCGAGGCCGTCGGTCAGGTTGTCGGCGCGCTCGAACTGGCCCATGCAGAGCGCAGTGACATCGTCATCGGCGAGTTCCATCAGGTAGCCGAGCGCGAGGTTTTTCAGCGCCCGGCGACCGACGTCGGCGGCCGCGAAGCGGTAGGGCGCGTCATCGTGCAGACGGTCGTAGGTCGCGCGCCAGGCCTCGGTGAGGGCCGCGGCGAGCGCGCCGCGCAGCCAGACGCGGGCGGCGTGGATGGCGTCGGGATCGACCACCTCGGAGAGTTCGGCGAGGTAGCCCTCGCTCGGCAGGTTCAGCGCCAATGCCGCGAGTGCCGGGTCGAGGTCGGCGGCCAGCGTGGCGGCGCAGGCGTCCCGGAACGCATCGGGCAGCGCGAGCGACCGCTCGGCACGCCAGTCCCCGGCGCGTTCGCGCAGCAGCGAAACGGCGCGCTGCTGGGCCGCGTCCCAGCGGTTGTAGGGATCGGGATCGTGGGCCATCTGCAGCGCGAGGTGCGCGCTGCGCCCGGGAAAGTCGAGGCGCACCGGGGCCGAGAACCCTCGCAGCAGCGACGGCGCCGGGCGCTCGGCCAGGTCGACGAAGGTGAACTCGCGGCGCGGTCCGTCGAGCTCCAGCACGCGCGTGGTGCCCGGGTGGGGCGCCGTCTCGCCGTCGAGCTGCAGCGGCAGATCGGTGCCGTCCGCCCCGAGCAGGCCAACGGCGACCGGGATGCGCAGCGGCACCTTGTCGGGCTGTCCCGGCGTGGGTGGAGAGCGCTGCTCGAGCACCAGCGAGTAACGGCGCCGCTCGGCATCCCAGTGTTCTCCGACCGAGAGGATCGGCGTGCCCGCCTGGCGGTACCACGGCATGAAGTCGGCGAGGTCGCGGCCGTTGGCGTCGGCCAGAGCGGCGACGAAGTCCTCGACCGTGACCGCCTGGCCGTCGTGGCGCTCGAAGTAGAGGTCCATGCCGCGCCGGAAGCCCTCGGCGCCGAGCAGCGTGTGCAGCATGCGGATCACCTCGGCGCCCTTGTTGTACACCGTCATGGTGTAGAAGTTGTTGATCTCGATGTACTGCTCGGGGCGCACCGGGTGGGCCATCGGCCCGCCGTCCTCGGCGAACTGGTGGGTACGCAGCAGGTTGACGTCCTGGATACGCTGCACCGCGGGTGAGTAGGTGTCGGCCGAGAACTGCTGGTCGCGGAACACCGTCAGCCCCTCCTTGAGGCTGAGCTGGAACCAGTCGCGGCAGGTGACCCGGTTGCCGGTCCAGTTGTGGAAGTACTCGTGGGCGACGATGCTCTCGATGCGCAGGAAGTCGGCATCGGTCGCGGTCTCCGGGCGGGCCAGCACCGCCGACGAGTTGAAGACGTTGAGGCCCTTGTTCTCCATCGCGCCCATGTTGAAATCGTCGACGGCGACGATCATGTAGGTGTCGAGGTCGTACTCGCGGCCGTACTTCTCCTCGTCCCACGCCATCGCCTTCTGCAGCGCGGCGAGTGCGTGGGCGCAGCGGTCGGCGTTGTGGTGCTGGACGTAGAGCTCGAGCGCGACCGCGCGACCGGAACGGGTGGTGAAGGTGTCGCGCACGCACGCGAGGTCGCCGGCGACCAGCGCGAACAGGTAGCTCGGCTTCGGGAACGGATCTTCCCAGCGCACCCAGTGACGGCCGTCTTCGAGGCGGCCGTCGGCGACCCGGTTGCCGTTCGACAGCAGCACCGGGCAGGCGTCAGGATCGGCGACCACGGTGGTGGTGAAGCGCGCCATGACGTCGGGACGATCGGGGTACCAGGTGATGCGCCGGAAACCCTCGGCCTCGCACTGCGTGCAGTACATCCCCGACGAGCGGTAGAGACCTTCCAGCGCGCTGTTGGACTCCGGTGCGATCTCGGTCTCGACCTCGACGATGGTGTTGTCCGGGACGTCGTGGACGACCAGCGCCTCGCCGTCGATGGTGTAGTCCGCGGCGTCGAGCGTCCGGCCGTCGACGCGCAGCGCGTTCAGCTTCAACTCGCTGCCGTGCAGCGTCAGCTCCCCCCTGGCCTGGCGGCGCACGGCCAGGCGGCTGGTCACCCGTGTGGCCGCGGGCTCGAGCTCGAAGCGCAGGTCGACGCTGTCGACGGCAAACGCGGGCGGGCGGTAATCGGCGAGGCAGATCGGTTCGGGCATGGTGGGTCTCGTAGGGTAGGGCGTAAATCCGGGCGTGGGTTCAGTGCAACGTTGGCGGTCGGGTTGGATCGCGGCCCAGCGTGATCAGCAACAGCCGTTCCCCGGGCGCGACCGTCACGTCGTGCCGCACAGCGGCACCCCCTGCACGTGACACCTCGAGGTGCAGCGTGCCCACGGGCACGTGGCCGCGGAGGAACGCGCTGGCTCCGTTCCCCTCGCGATCGGGGAGTATGACCGGTGATGTCGGGCGTCCGTTCACGCTTACCTGGAGCTCCGCGGGCAGCGAGATGAACACCTCGCGGGTCGGCTGGGCCGGAGTTGGTGGCGCGTACTGCGCCAGCAGCAGCGCCGCGACGCCGGCCAGCGAGAACAGCAGCAGGTGGGTGACCGCCCAGCGACGGAAGCGGCTAAGCAGCTTCGCCTCGGGCACCGTCCCGAGCAGGTAGGGACGCCAGCCGTGGCTGGCGCCGAGCCGGTGACGCACCGGGTTGAGCAGGTGGCCCTCGGCACGCAGCTTCTCGGCGATCACCCGCTCGGCATCCTCGCGTGCGGCCTGCCACTCCTGGATGTCGACCTCGCCGTCGCCGTCACGGTCGTAGCGAGCCAGCAGGAACGGGCGGTCGCGTTTCCAGTTGCCGAGCAGCGCCGCGACGTCGTCGGCGCGGTCGCGGTGCAGGGGGTCGCCGCCCTCGGTGACCAGCTCGCCGAGCGCGTAGAGGGTGTCGCCAGGGGCGATGTACTCGCCACGGTAGATGAAGTCGCCGCGCTCCTCGTGGAAGCGGCGCGAGCTGACCACCTCCGCACCCTCGGGGTCGACCAGCGTCTCGTCGCTGTCGTCGGCGAGCACGAAGACACTCGCGCTCTGGCCGCGCTCGACCAGGAAGTGCTTGCCGCCCTGCTTGCGGTAGACCGCGTAGCGCAGCCAGACCGCCGGTGGCGTCCAGGAGAAGCCGATGCCCTCGCCGCTGCCGGGCAGCGTCGCTCGGCCCTGCAGTTCGACGTAGCCCTGGGAAGCCGAGGCGAGGCGCGAACGCGGGGTGTCGGCGATGGCGCGGTAGCGGCGGTAGGCTCTTAGCCAGGCGACGAAGCCGAACGCCGAGATGGCCCCGACCGCCCAGGCCTGGTAGGCGGGATGGACCAGGCCCAGCGCCAGGCCGACCAGCATCGGGTAGAGCAGCAGCGCGATGTTGTCGAGGTTGACGAAGCGCCAGCGGATTGACTCGCTGAGGAAGGTGGAGGCCATGATCAGCGACTGCCGAAGGCCAGCTTCCAGTGCAGGTAGAGCCAGGCACCGTACTCGGCGAGCACCCAGCGGATCTGGCGGCCACTGCGCCACCAGCCGTCGGGTCGGTAGGGGTCCTCGCGCGCGGCGACGCTCACCACCTGCAGCCAGTCGCCGTGCAGCCGGCGCCAGATGTAGCCGGCGCGGCGGGTGTGCGACTTGCTGGTGGTGACCAGCACGCTGTCGATGCCCGCTCCGTTCAGCACCGGGCCCACCAGCTGCGCCTCGCTGACGGTGTCGTAGGCGTTCTCGGCGCTGACCGCCAGCACGTCCTCGCGCGGCACGCCGAGCAGTTCGAGGATGCGCAGGCTGTCCTCGTCCCAGGTGGCGGCCGGAACGAACCCCTGCGCCTCGAGCCTGCGCAGCACATCGGTCTTGCGATTGCCGTCGATGACCACGCGCGCGACGCGCTGCTCGCGGTAGAGCGCGGCGGCCTCGATCAGGCGCGGGTAGTAGTCGACGCCGGTCGCGAGCACGACCGCGGCATCGGCCCGCGTCGTACGATCGTCGCTGACCAGGAAACGCCCGGCGGCCTCGAGCAGCACGGGCGTGGCGAACCAGGCCATGGCGAGCAGCAGCACGAGCAGCAGCAGACGCCGTCCCCAGCGCCGTGGTCGGGTTGGCGTCCCGTGCGCGCGCATACCTCAGCGGTTGGCCAGCGCCACGCCGAGCGCGGTGACGACCATGCCCGCGAGACTGATCGGGCCGAGGGTCTCGCCGAACAGCAGGTAGGCGAACAGCGCCGTGGTTGCCGGTACCAGGTAGAAGAAGCTCGCCACGCGTGAGGCAGCACCGTGCCGGATCATCAGGATCAGCAGAGAGATCGCGCCCAGCGACAGCACCAGGGTCAGCCAGCCGAGCGCGAACAGGAACTCGCCGGTCCACGCCACCTGCATGGTCTCGAACAGCGGTGCGAGCATCGCCATGACCAGCCCGGAGGCGGCGAACTGGATGATCGAACCGGTGCGCACGTCCATGCTGCCGCCGTGACGCTTCTGATAGAGGGTGCCGATGGTGATGCCGAGCACCGCGACGAATGCCGGCAGCACGTTGCCGAGGTTGGCCTCGGCGAGACTCGCCTTGTCCGCGACCACCATGAAGACCCCGCCGAAGCCGAGCAGCAGACCGAGCCACTGACGTCGCGAGATGCGCTCGCCCAGGTACGGCGCGGCGACCAGTCCGGTGAGCAGCGGCTGCAGACCGGTGATCAGCGCCGCGGTGCCCGCCGGCAGGCCGCGGTGAATTGCGATGAACACGCCGCCCAGGTAGGTGGCGTGGATCAGCAGTCCGGCGATGGCGATGTGCAGCACCGCGCTCCGGGTCTGGGGCCAGCGCGCACCGGTCAGCATGGCGATCGGCAGCAGGATCGCGCAGACCAGCGCGAAACGGATCAGCAGGAAGGTCAGCGGCTCGGCGTGCGGCAGGCCGAACTTGGCGCCGAGGAAGCCGGTGCTCCACAGCAGCACGAACAGGATCGGGGTCAGCGCGACCAGCATGTCCTTCTGGTCCTGGGACACACGGTCGTTCATCGCGGGACCCCGTCGCGGCCTGGTTCGTAGCGGACCAGCGACATGCGCAGCACCCGTCCCTCGCCGTCACGGCGCTCGATGCGCACCGGCAGGTGGTCGAGTGCCGGGGCGTGCCAGAACAGCGTGGCCGGCCGCCCGCCGGGACGCTCGCGGCGCAGCTTGATCGTGTCGTGCACGCCGAGCGGCGTCACCAGGCGTTCATCGCCCAGGCGCTCGAAGGTGTAGGTCTTGAGCCGGCCGCCGTCCGCGACCGGGTAGCTCGAGGCGAGCCTCCCGTCACGGAGATCGGCGCTGACCGCGAGCACCAGCGAGTGCTTGTCCAGGGCATCGTCCGGCACGCGCATCGACCAGCGCTCCTCGTTGACCTCGTTCTCGGCACGGCCACGCGACCAGTCGAAGCGCACCGTGACGTCGCGTTCACGACCCAGACCGCGGCGCGTGAAGCGGTAACTGGTCGGACGCAGGCGTGCACCGGACATCTCGAGTTGCGTGGTTTCGCTGATGGTACCGCCCACCAGCGTGGCGAGGATTCCCGAGGGCTCGACCCGCGAGCTGAAGCGCCAGCGATTCGGGGCCACGCTCTCGAGCTGCTGTTCGACCTCGGCGATTTCGCTGCCCTCGCTGGACAGCTGGTACGACAGTCGGAACGGCCGCGGTTCTGCGAAAACGCTGCCGGTGACGAGCAATGCACAGCAGGTCGCGATCAGCGGGATCGTCTGAGGCGAGCGTGGCAGGCGGGCAGGCATGCGCTCGCCGCCGGTCTCAGTTGGCCGGTTCGAGCTGCAGCGGTTGCGCGAGCGGCTGCCCATCGAGCAGCACCCGCCCGTCGTGCAGTCGCACGCGACCCTCGCAGAGCAGGCGTACCGCGGCCGGGTAGAGGCGGTGCTCCTGGGTCAGCACCCGTGCGGCGAGCGAGTCGGCGTCGTCGTCCTCGTCGACCGCCACGCGCACCTGCAGGAACACCGGTCCGCCGTCGACCTCGGCGGTGACGAAGTGGATGCTCGCGCCGTGTTCGGTGTCGCCCGCCTCGAGGCAGCGACGGTGGGTGTGCAGACCCGGGTAGGCCGGCAGCAGCGCGGGATGGATGTTGACCATGCGACCGCTGTAGCGGGCTACGAACTCGGGGGTCAGGATGCGCATGAAGCCGGCCAGCAGCACCAGCTCCGGCTCGAAGCCGTCGATCAGCTCGGCGAGAGCGGCCTCGAAAGTCTCGCGGTCGGGGAAGCGGGTGTGATCGAGCACGCGTGACGGTACGCAGGCCTCGGCCGCGCGTTCCAGCCCGTAGGCGTCGGCGCGGTTGCTGATCACGGCACGGATCTCCAGTGGGAGGTCGCTTGCCGCGGTGTCGAGCAGGGCCTGCAGGTTGCTGCCGCTGCCCGAGATCAGGACCACGGCGGAAACGCGCGGTTGGCTCACGCGTCCGGCTCCCCTTCGATCACGGCCGTCGCTTCGCCGGCGCTCGCCTCGATGCGGCCGATCACGCGGTTGCCGATGCCTGCCGCGTCGAGCAGCGCACCGGCGGCCTCGGCGTGCTCGGCAGGCAGCGCGACGACCATACCGATGCCGCAGTTGAAGGTGCGGTACATCTCGGCGGTGGCGACGTTGCCGGCGGCCCGCAGCCAGCGGAACACCTCGGGCCAGCGCCAGCTCGCGGCGTCGATCACGGCGCGGCAACCGTCGGGCAGCACGCGTGGCAGGTTCTCGGGCAGCCCACCACCGGTCACGTGGGCCAGCGCGCTGACCGGGCAGCTGGCGAGCAGCTCGAGCAGCGGCTTGACGTAGATCGTGGTCGGCGCCAGCAGACGATCGCCCAGCGTCGCGCCATCGAAGGGCGTGGCGAGATCGGCCCCGGCATGCTCGATGACGCGGCGGACCAGCGAGTAGCCGTTGGAGTGGGGCCCGCTGCTGTCGAGGCCGAGCAGCACGTCCCCGGGGCGCGTGCGGCTGCCGTCGAGCAGGGCGTCGCGCTCGACGATGCCGACGCAGAAGCCGGCCAGGTCGTAGTCGCCGGCGGCGTACATGCCGGGCATCTCGGCGGTCTCGCCGCCGACCAGCGCGGCCCCGGCCCGGGCGCACCCCTCGGCGATGCCTGAGATGATCGCCGCGCCGCGCTCGACGTCGAGCTGGCCGGTGGCAAAGTAGTCGAGGAAGAACAGCGGTTCGGCACCCTGCACCAGCACGTCGTTGACGCACATCGCCACCAGATCGATGCCGATGGTGTCGTGGCGATCGAGTTCGATGGCCAGCTTGAGCTTGGTGCCGACACCGTCGGTGCCGGAGACCAGTACCGGGCGGCGATAGCGCTCGAGCGGCAGTTCGAACAGCGCACCGAAGCCGCCAAGTCCGGTCAGCACCTCGGGTCGCATGGTGCGGGCGACGGCGGGCTTGATGCGCTCGACCAGCGCGCCACCGGCCTCGATGTCGACCCCGGCAGCGCGGTAGGTGAGCCCCTCGTCGGGAGGCGGCGACCCCTGCGGGGTCGTCTTGGTACGGTCATTCACGGCGGGGATGTCGGGGTGGCTGGCGGCGAGACGATTCTATCAGTCCGCAGCGACGCGGGGGAACGCGAACGGCGCGGACCCGGCATCCGGCCTTGCTGGACGCCACAGGGGGGCTGTGCGACGATCCATGTCAACCTGTTGCCTGCCTGTGCTGTCAGCCGTGACCCCCCCGCAATCCGCCCCGACCTGGCGCCTTCCCGTCCTGCTGCCGCTGCTCTCGATGCTGCTGTGGCCGGTGGCCGCCGCGTTCGGCGAGGAACTGTTCACCGCCGAGGTCGAGGTGGCCGATGCCGGCCCCGAGGCGCGCGCACCGGGCATCGTCGCCGCTTTCGCCGCGGTACTGACCAAGGTGACCGGGCGCTCCGACCCGGAATCCCTGCCGAGCTGGCCGCGCCTGAGCGCCGATGCCGAGCGCCTGCTGGTCGAGTATCGCTACCGGGTCGAGGCGCCCGCATCGCTCGCGGAAGACCCGCTCACGCCGCGCCGCACGCTGCTCACCGTGCGCTTCGAGCGCCAGTCTCTCGAGAGGCTGCTGCGCGAGGCGCGCCTGCCGATATGGGGCGACACGCGCCCGGCGACGCTGCTGCTGCTCGCGGTGGAGCGCGGCACGGACCGGTTCATATACACGCCGGACGCGATGCCCGAGGCGGGTGCCGCGATCAGCGACGCCGCCAGCCGGCGTGGCATCCCGCTGCTCGAGCCACTGATGGACCTCGAGGACCGGCAGACGCTGCGGTTCAACGAGGTCTGGGGTGGCTTTCCCGAGGTGATCGAACGCACCGCGGCACGCTACGGTCCCGACGCGGTGCTGGTCGGGCGGCTGTTCAACGAGGGCGAGCGGGCGTGGCGCGCGCAGTGGACACTTCGCCTCGGCGTCGAAACGGTGACCTGGCAGAGCCAGGGCTCGCTCGAGACCACGCTGGCCGGTGGCCTGGACCAGCTCGCCGACCGCCTCGCGCAGCGCTACGTCCCCGATGCGGGGACTGCCGAACAGCGCGTCGCCCTCGGTCATGGCATTCCTGGCCGGTCTGACCGCGGTCAGCCAGGTCCAGCCGCGCCTGGCCAGCCGTGACCTGCTCGAGCTCGAGCTGGTGACCGAGGTCGATCCCGATGCGCTGCTGCGCACCATCGGTCTTGGTGGCACGCTGGTGCCGACAGTGGTGCCCGGTGCCCCGCGCGATGCCATCCCGCGCTTCCGCCTGCGGCCGTGAACTGGAGCCAGCTACCGAACCTCATCAGCGTCGGACGCATCTTGCTGGTCGGCCCGCTGGCCTGGTCGCTGGCCTCGGAGCGTTACGGCACCACGCTGGTGCTGTTCACCATCGCCGGCGTCTCGGACGCCCTCGACGGGTTCCTCGCCAAGCGTTACGGGTGGACCAGCCGCCTCGGCTCGCTGCTCGATCCACTCGCGGACAAGCTGCTTCTGGTCACGATGTTCGTGTTGATGGCGGGATTCCAGATGCTGCCGGTGTGGCTGGTGGCGCTCGCGGTGCTGCGCGAGGTGGTGATTCTCGGTGGTGCGGTTGCCTACCATCGCCTGCACGGGCCGTTCCACGGTGAGCCGACGCCGGCGAGCAAGGTCAACACCTTCCTGCAGATCGCGCTGGTGATCGCGGTGCTGCTCGAGCACGCCGCGTTCCCGCTGCCGGGCGCGACTGTGGAATGGCTCGGGCTGGCGGTCGTGGCGAGCATCCTGGTAAGCGGGGTGCAGTATGTCTGGATCTGGAGTCGCCGGGCACGAAGCGCGGCGAAGGGACGGCGCTGATCAGCGCTCGGTCGTCAGGTAGTCGCGCAGGAACGGGATCGTCACCCGGCGCTGCGCGGCGAGTGCGGCGCGGTCGATGCCGTCGAGCAGTTCGAGGAGTTCCCCGAGCCCGCGCTGGCTGCGCGTGAGCAGGTAACGCCCCGCCTCGTCAGGCAGCTCGAAACCGAGCTGGCGTGCTCGGTGACCGAGGACCTGCAGCTTGGCGTCGTCGTCCAGTTCACGCAGTTGAAATACCGGGCCCCATCCGAGGCGTGAGCGCAGATCCGGCAGTTCCAGTTCCAGTTCTGCGGGTGGGGCACCGGCGCTAACGAGCAGCCGCGCGCCCGCATCGCGCAGGCGGTTGCACAACGCGAACGCGGCGCGCTCGGCGGTGGCGTCTCCGGCCAGCGTGTCGACATCGTCGAGGCAGGCGATGGAGACGGCATCGAGGCTCTCCAGCAGCCCGGCGGCATCACTCCCGAGTTCGCCCAGCGGCAGGTAGGCGCAGCGCCGGCCGGCGGCATCGGCGGCGCGGCAGGTCGCCTGCAGCAGGTGGCTGCGGCCGCTGCAGCGCGGGCCCCACAGGAAGGTCACCGGCGCGTCGGCGCCTGCGGCGATCCCATGCAGCCACTCGAATGCCGCGCCGTTGGGTCCGGCGACGAACGCCTCGAAGGTGGCCTGCGGGTTGAGATGCAGGGCGAGTGGCAGTTGCGCGGTGCTTGGCATCGTTGTCGAGGTGGCCCGGGTGGCCGGCAGCGTAGGCCGCGATCGGTCGCCTGGCAAGGCATGCCCTCGGGTTGACGCTGCCGGGTGCGCCATGCACTCTGCCGCGACTGCCATCCACGGATCGAATGTCAACGATGAGTCTGCTCGCTCGCGTGTGCCTGGTGTCAATGCTGTTCGTCGCGAGCTGCGCGCAGGCGCCGGTGCAGGAGATGAGCGATGCACGTCAGGCGATCCAGGCCGCGCGGGGGGTGGCGAATGCCCCCCTGGATCGGCAGGACCTGGTCGCCGCCGAAAAGCTGCTGCGTGAGGCGGAGGCGGCGCTCGAGGCTCACCGCTACGACGACGCCCGCCGTCTGGCGTCCGGCGCACGCGATGGTGCGACCGCCGTCCGCGAACGTGCCAGCCGATGAACGTGGTGGAGTGATCTTGAGAAAACCCTTAACTCGGCTGCTCGACTTGGCAGCCTCGATGCGGAGCGAATGGCGATGAACCGCTGGCCGTGCAAGCCCTGGCGCATTTTGCTGGCTTGCATGCTGACCGCGGGCCTTGCCCATGCGGGGCAACGGGTCGAGCTCAGCCTGCCCGACCTCGACGGCAACATGCACGACATCGCGCAGTACCGAGGCAAGTGGGTGGTGATCAACTACTGGGCCACCTGGTGTCCACCCTGCATTACCGAGATTCCCGAACTCGTCGCGTTCCACGCCCGTCACGCAGAGGATGACGCGGTGGTGATCGGCGTCAATACCGAGACTCTCGACGACCAGCTGTTACGCGACTTCGTCGCGGACCTCCAGATCAACTACCCGATCCTGCGCGAGGACCCGGAGCGGATGAGCCCGTTCAGCCGGATGTTTGGCCTGCCGACCAGTTACATCATCGGCCCTGACGGTAGTCTGGTGACCCGCCATAATGGTCCGGTCACCGCCGAGCAACTCGAGCGGATCATCGGTACACCTCCGGGAGAGGGTGCCTCGGAACGCGCACCGTCACCCAGGCGCACCTGACCGGCCCCACGCGCAGGTGGTTGTCTG
>JAACFL010000245.1 GCA_009937385.1 Gammaproteobacteria bacterium
CGGCGGTCACCGCCGAGGAGGCGCGCAGCGGGGAGCTCGAACGGGCCTTCGAGGAGAACGAACGGGAACGTGGCGAGCTCGCGGCGCAGCTCGACGAACGGCTCGGGGAGCTCAAGGAGCTGTTCGGCGTGCTGCAGCAGGTCACCGAGGAGACGCGTGGGCAGTTCGACGCTTCGCTGACGCAGGTGCAGTACCCGGAACGCAGGGCGTTTCTCGATGACCTCGGCGAAAAATTGCGACGCGGCAGCCGGCTCGCGTCACTGGAGGAGATCGAGCGGCTCTGGTTCGAGCTGCAGCGCGAGATGGTCGCGTCGGGCAAGATCGAGCAGGTCAACCTGTCGGTGCTCGATGCCGACGGCAGCGCCTCGCAACGGCGTGTCACCCGGGTCGGCCTGTTCAATCTGGTCACCGATGGCAAATACCTTGCCTATGCCCCTGCCACCGGTCAGGTCTCGGTCTTGCCGCGCCAGCCGCCGGCGCGCTACCTCGCCACCCTCGACGATTTCTCGCAGGCCACCTCGGGCCTGGTCCCGTTTGGCATCGACCCGACCCGCGGTCAGCTGCTCTCGCTGATGGTGCAGGCACCGAGTCTCGTGGAGCGAATCGATCAGGGTGGCGCGGTCGGTTACCTGATCATGGGCCTGGGTGTCGTGGCGCTGTTGATCGCCCTGGAGCGGCTCGCGGTGCTCATCGTCACGGGCCTGCGCGTACGTGCCCAGGCACGGCGTCCCGAGCAGCCCGGAGACAACCCGCTCGGACGCGTGCTGCGTGTCTACCACGACAACCCGTATGCCGACGTCGAAACGCTCGAACTCAAGCTCGGCGAAGCGATCCTGAAGGAGCTCCCACGCCTCAACCGCGCGTTGACGCTCCTCAAGGTGATTGCCGTGGTCGCGCCACTCCTGGGTCTGCTCGGCACCGTCATCGGCATGATCCTCACCTTCCAGGCGATCACGCTGTTCGGCACCGGCGACCCGAAGGTCATGGCCGGTGGCATCTCCCAGGCGCTGGTCACCACGGTGCAGGGACTCGCGGTCGCGATTCCGACGCTGCTTCTGCACACGCTGGTCACGAGCCCGGCACGCCGTCTCGGCCAGGTGCTCGAGGAGCAGGCCGCCGGGCTCGTCGCGCGACAGGCCGAGCGCCTGCATGCGGGCGCGCCGGGGGAGGCAAACGCATGACGGGTGCCACGGCATGAACGTACCCGAGATGCTGGCCGCACCGCTGTTCGCGATGCGCGACTTCCTCGAGCTGGGGGGCGACGTGTTGTTGCTGGTCGCCGCGGTCTCGTTCGTCATGTGGGGGTTGATGTTCGAGCGCGCGCTGTACCTGTTCGGGGGGCACCGGGTGCGGGTGCGTGCGGCGCTGGCCGCCTGGGAGGCGCGTTCCGAGCGGCGTTCATGGCATGCCCGCCGGGTGCGCGAGGAACTGGTCTCGCGCGTGGCCGTGGCGCTGCAGTCCCGTCTGCAGTTGATCCGCACCCTGGTGATGCTCTGCCCGCTGCTCGGCCTGCTCGGCACAGTCACCGGCATGATCGAGGTGTTCGAGACGCTTGCCGTTCACGGTGGCGGCAATGCGCGAGCCATGGCGGCGGGTGTCTCCAAGGCCACGGTGCCGACCATGGCCGGCATGGTGGTGGCACTGTCCGGGCTGTTCATCAGCAGCTGGCTGCAGCGGCGCGCCGAACTCGAGCGCACGCGGCTCGCCGAGCACCTGACCATGGATCACTGAGGTCGACGATGCGCAGGTTCGTGTCCAGACGGTACGAGAGCGAGGAGGAGTCGGCGATCGACGTCACGCCGATGCTCGACGTGGTGTTCATCATGCTGATCTTCTTCATCGTCACCGCGACCTTCGTCAAGGAGGCGGGCATCGACGTCAACCGACCCGACGCGACCACCGCGGTGGTGCAGGCCGCCGGCAACATCCTGGTGGCGATCGACGCGGAAAACCGGGTCTGGATCGACCGGCGCGAGATCGACCTGCGTGCGGTGCGGCCGAACATCGAGCGGCTGCATGCCGAGAACCCACAGGGCACGGTGGTGATCCAGGCCGACCGTGCCTCGACCACCGAGACCCTGATCCGGGTCCTTGATTCGGCGCGCGCGGCCGGCGTTGCCAACGTGGCCGTGGCGGCCCGCCAGCCGTAGACCATGGGCCTCGCGTCCCCCTCCCATGACCCGTTCATCGTCTACCCGGGGCGTGCGTTGGGCCGCCACGTAATCGGGCTTGCCTGCGCCGTGGTCGTCACCGTCGGGCTGTTCTGGGCCATGCACCGGCTGGTCACGCCTTCCTGGCAAGCCCTCGACGCGCCACAATTCGGCCAGCTGCTCGATTTCGTGCGCGTGGTTCGCGAGGAGACGGTCGCGCGGCGCGATCCGAAACCGGAGCCGCCACCGCCGCCGCTTCAGCCACCTGCCGCACCGACGCTGCCGCAACCCGACCCGGTACGCCCGGTCGTGGTCCCGGTCATCGCGCCGCCAGTGCCGGTCGCTTCACGCATCGATCTCAGCCCTGCCGGTTTCAGTCTCGGCGAGGGCGATGGCGAGTACCTGCCGCTGGTCAAGGTGGCGCCGATCTACCCGCGTCGCGCACTCAATCGAGGCATCGAAGGCCACGTCATCGTGGAATTCACCGTCACCGAGCACGGCGCGGTACGCGATGCGCGCGTGGTCGAGCGGGTGCCCGACAGCGGCCTGTTCGATGCCGCCGCGCTCACCGCGGTGGAGAAGTTCAAGTACAAGCCGCGCATCCTGGATGGGTCCGCCGTGGCGGTCACTGGCGTGCGCAACAAGATCACCTTCAGGCTCGAGCGATGAGGCGGGGTCGTCTGCCAGTCATGGCGCTCCTCGGCCTGTGGTGCCTTCATGCCACGACCGGGCACGCCCAGGACGTGGCGACCCGCGTCACGCCGGCGATCAGCGAACCGGTCTACGCGGCGCTGGCCAAGGCGCAGCGGCTGGTTTCGGCGGGTGACCCGGAGGCCGCGCGCGTGCTGCTCGACCGGCTTCGCGAGGGTCGACGGCTCACGCCCTACGAGATCGCCCAGAGCTGGAACTACACGGCCTACATCGAGCTGCAGCGCGAGGCCTATGCCAGCGCCATCGCCGCCTACCGGGAAGTCCTGGAGCAGGGGGAGCTGCCCGAGGCGTTGCGGCAAGGCACGCTGAAGACCCTTGCCCAGCTGCACTTCACCGTCGGCGAGTACGCCCGGGCGATCGAACGGGTGCAGGCGTTCGAGGGCGTGGGTGGCTTGCTGGACCCCGACCTGCACATGCTGCTCGGTCAGGCCCACTACGAGCTGGCCGAATTCGCTGCCGCGCTGCCACACGTCGAGAAGGCCGTCGCGATGAGCCGCGCGGCCGGGGA